>DUAG01000049.1:6525-87566 GCA_012960925.1 Candidatus Manganitrophaceae bacterium | reverse complement strand
CCAGGGTTTTCTCCAAAAGCCAAAGCGGAACATTCAAAAAAATAATAAGAACGGATGAAACATGGAGAAAACTCTTGCGGCCCGACCGCTATGAGATCTTAAGAAGGGAAGGGACCGAGCGATCTTTTTCGAGCCCTCTGGACAAGGAGTACGGTCCAGGCGTTTATGCCTGTGCCGGCTGTGGGCTTGAGCTCTTTACCTCAGAGATGAAATACGACAGCAAAACCGGCTGGCCGAGTTTTTTTAGGTCGATTGAGGGCCGTCTTGAAACCAAAATAGATTTTAAAATGTTATTTCCCCGAACCGAGTATCATTGCGCACGCTGCGATGGTCATCAGGGACACATCTTCAATGATGGTCCCAAACCCAGCGGAAAACGCTGGTGCAATAATGGTCTGGCCTTAAAGTTTATCGCCGCTAAAGATTAGGGATAACCTGCCCACGGATTTCTCCCGGTCCATTATCAAGAGTATGAATATTGACGTAGATGTTTCCCGCCTCAAGTGCGGTCACGAAAGGAGTGAGTGACTGCGAATCAGTGCTTCTCCAGACCCCGGTTGCAGTATTCCCGATGAAATCTCCGAAAATCGTTCGAACAAATCCGCCATCGACTCCGGCAGCTGCATTATGAAAATGGGCATTGGTGATTACTCCACTCAGGTTGGTCACCGTAACCACGAATGTCAGTTCGGTTTTCGCCAAATTAAGGGTAAAGGTGCCGGTCCCGGTTGGGATGGTGGTAATCGTTGGTGGTGTAACCTCTTGCAGACTGTCGATTTTGGCCGTGAAGCCGCTGCTCCCGGCTGGCGTCAAGATCACCTGTGTGCGGATTTCTCCCCCTGGATTAGCCACCGTATGGACATTAACGTACATTCTTCCTGCCTCGAATTCGGTCAAGAAATCACTGAGTGATGGCACATCAGTGTTACTCCAGACCCCAGTTGCAGTACCGGTACCCACTGCAAAATCTCCGATTATATTCCTCTCTACCGCGCTATTTAATCCGGCAGCCGCATTGTGAAAATGAGCCCCGGTCATTCCAGCACCGCTCAACCCGTCGACCGTAATATCATAGGTCAGTGCGGTTTTGGTTGCGTTCAGGACGAAGGAGCCGGTCCCTGTTGCGCTGATGGTCACTGGCGGGACCTCCTGACCACCGGTCAGTAGTCCAGGAAAAAGAGATGTAGTGGAGTCGTCGCTGAGACTTCCGCATCCAGCCATTACCAACAGTCCCGTGATAAAAAAAAGTCTAAAACCAATTGATTGCCATGCTCTCATTGTCTTTCTCCCCTGTATGATTTAAAAGAAAAGGTGGGCCATCACCAAAAACTGATCGTTTTTACTCTCGATCTCTTCTTTGTTCATTCGATACTGAATCAAGACCTCGATGAAGGGGTAGGGATAAAGATCGACCCCCACGGTCATCCGTTCCCGGCGGTCCCCCGAGTTATTTTGGTCTGGATCATAATAATCATAGACAATTTTTGCAACCACCCCGGGCTTCAGGAGCATGTTCAATTCGGCATAGGCCACCTGCCCATCGGTCTTGAGGGTCGTATTTTCCACCGAGATGTGATCCCATTCTCCAAGGAAAGATACGTTCTGAAGGTAAAAAGCAGTATAAACCCCGAAGTATTGACGAGTGACTTTGTTGGACGCATCTTTCCCGGTCTGGTTCCGATAAAAAGATCCCGCGAGCCAGAACCGGGGGGTTTTGATACCGCCGGTTGCTGAAACCCCCTTCTCATGGTTTTCATCGGGTGCCGCACCGGAGCCGTTGAAGAGGGCGGCGTTTCCGAACCAGACCTCTTCTCCAAATCCAACTTCGAGGCCGCTCTCCGACGCCTTTCCAAAGACATTCGCGAACCCCAGTTTTTCCCGGATAAAAGAGGTATGCTCTGCGAGCTTTAAGCCATAGGGCGGCAGGAATTTTCCAAATTTGAAATGCCCGTTGGCCGGAAGAGAATGAATCAAGGCAAAGGCCTCTCTGTTTTGCTGAAGCCCGTCCTGGTAGTAAATCGTTAGGTGGTCGGTGGGGGTAAAGGCCAGATAGAGATCAGACTGCATGGTAAAAAAACTGTCTTTAAAGGGGGAATTCGACTCGCTTTCGGCCTGAAGATAGGCAAATCTAAAGTCGCTTCCGATGGAGAGATAAGGGAACTTTTCGAGCATCTCGACCGTCTCTTGTGCCTCCTTATTCAAACCCGTCCAGGGGAGTTTTTCAATAGAAAAAGATCGGCCATGCTGATTCCGCATCCCCCCGCCCGTGGGGTTGACATGGCAGGCACGGCAATCCATGGTCTGCACACCACCCTCATGCTGATGATGGCCCTCGTATATTCCTGAACCAAAACGCAGAGGGAACTGAGGCAGGGCAAAGGCCATTCCAGGGAAAAGTAGTAACAAAATCAGAAGGGCCAGTGCCCTAAGGCTCGAACGGGGCACAGAGCCCGGCGCTTCGGTCTCAATGGCTGTCAGGGAAAACCCTTGAGACATGCATGTGACATTACTCATCGTCTATCCTAGAAATTGACCGACTGTTTCCTTAATATACATACAACATTCTCATTAAGAAGAGCAACTGATCACAAGTGATTTCCCCCAATCTGGGGGTGCCTCTGCATAAGCTTCCATCCCTTCTTGTTCATCAAAAGGATGATAGAGTAGGCTGAGCAGGCGGTTCACCTCGGAATAATCCTGCTCTTTTTCGGCTTTCTCGATGGCGCGCTGCGCGAGGTAGTTCCTTAAGATATATTTTGGATTGACCGCCTTCATCCTTTCCTTCCGAGAGGGCTCTGTGTCCTCCTGCTGCTTCAGGCGGTCATCATATCGATCCAGCCAGTCACCGAGTGCCTCTTGATCCTTAAACAATTTGCAAAGTTCAGTATTTGTGCCGCCAATTGAATATTCAGACAGCGTTCTGAATAAGATCGTGTAATCAATCCCGCCATTTTCCATGAGCTGAAGCAGGTCGGTCCATAACAGAGGATCTTCTTTCTGTTCTCCCAACAAGCCCATTTTTTTACGCATCAAACCCGCGTAGCAATCATCTAGAGTCGGCTCATACTTCTGAAGTTGCCGGATTAAATCTTCATTCGGCATCAACGACGACAAGGCATACCCCAAGGCGTTTAGATTGGTTAACCCAATGGCCGGCTGCTGTTGAAAGGCGTAGCGGCCCTTTACATCCGAATGATTGCAGATATATCCAGGATCATAATCCTCCATAAAACCAAAGGGACCATAATCAAAGGTCTGACCCAGAATCGACATATTGTCTGTATTCATCACCCCGTGGGCAAACCCGACGGCCTGCCAATGCGCAATCATCACTGCGGTTCGTCGGATGACCTCTCCAAAAAAATGCGGGTATTTTTCATCAGACGCCAGGGCCTCTGGAAAATGATGAGAGATCACATAGTCCGCAAGGCGCTTCAAGACTTCAGGTTTTTCCGAGTAGTGAAAATATTCAAAGGTCCCGAACCGGACATGGCTTTCCGTCACACGAACAAGCGTGGCGCTCTTTTCGAGGGTCTCCCGGTAGACCGGGTCCTCGCCTCCAATCACACACAAGGCCCGGGTTGTCGGAATGCCGAGACCCGCCATCGCTTCACTGCAAAGAAATTCCCGGATACTCGATCTCAGAACACTCCGACCGTCCCCGCTGCGGGAATACGGTGTCATTCCTGCCCCCTTAAGTGAAAGGTCCCATTTTCCGGTTTCGCCATCCACTTCACCCAAAAGAAGCGCCCGCCCATCTCCCAGTTGCGGACTGTAGAAACCGAACTGATGACCGGAATAGACCATCGCTAGGGCTTGAAATCCCGGAAGAAGGGCTTGGCCGGAGAACAAATCGATAAAATATGGCGTGCAAATCTCATCCGGGTCCAGGCCGATCAACCGCGCCACACCTTCACTCGCAGAAACCAGGAAAGGTCTGGAAATCCCCTGCGGTTGGACTTCGGAATAAAAGGGCTTCCCCAAACGATGGAATGTATTGTTAAATTCAAGCTGCTTGAGTGTTTTCAAGTGCGAGATTCCTGAGTGATCACGCTTGTTTCCTCTCTCTATCCTATTACAGGAAGAACCGTCTAAACAACTCTATGTATTGAAACAGGGGTTTACAGAATCAAAACGATCAAGCTCAGGACTATCCCGGTCCCGATCACCCCGACGAGCGAGAGAATCATCCCCGCATCACGACCGGGGCTTTCCTGCCATTCGACGGGATAGAGTGTTTCTTCCGGAAGATAGCGCCCTGATTCAAAAAGCCCGAGGCCCTTTTCCAGGGTGATGAGCTGTCGTTTTGCTTTTTCATGACGGCGCTTTTCCTGAATAATCTGGGTGACCAGAAGGGCCGTAGCGAGACCGATTCCGATGATTACAAGGGACTTCAAAGAGGGTGAGAATAAGAGTCTCTCAGGATTAAAAAGAATCAGAATCGAAAGGCTTACAAATAAAAGGCTTCCGCGCCGGGAAATCCTGGCCATTGCAGCCCGTCGGCGATAGACCTCTTCTTTAAAAATTGGGTAAAGAATGTGAAGGGTTTTAATCGACTCTTTTTGAGGCATCGGCTCCATCATATTTTCCTTCGGGAGGTAAGCAGGGGCGACGTGATCCGAAGGACCGCACGCCCCTGGTCCAGGGTTCTCACGGTAAGACCCAGCATGCAAAGACGATCGATCAGTGCCTTCTCGATCCGGTGGCCGTCCACACCGCTTACATCCTCCAGAGACATCCAGCCTCCATTCGGGTCGAGTTGCGACAGGAGCGTCTTCTCTTCCGGGCGAAGTTCTTGCCAGAGCCGTTCGCAAAGGTCACGAGGCTGCATTCGCTTCTCGTTTCCAAAATATCTTTCGAGGAGAAAGGGGTGCCCCCCAGTTTCATGCCAAACCCGATCTGCTTCCTCAGGACCCACATGCTCCAGAAGTATGGCGCGGGCCTCCCGGATAGGGACCACCGAAAGAGGATAACACCGAACGGGAACCTTGAACACCTCCCGATGCTCGACCACCCAATCTCCCCACCCCGGACCGCCAATCCAACATATCGCGTGAAGAGAAGGCAGGATGCTCGACAACTCCACAATCTCTAAGATCAGATCTTCCGACCAGTCTGAAATCCGTTCGCAATCATCAATGAGGAGGATGAGTTTCCTCTCAGCCGTTCTCTCTTCATCCAGACCCTGAAGCTGAGACATCAACTCTGAAGAGGAGTTGGGAGATTTCAAAACATGATTATGATGACCGGATGAAAACCCCTGAGAGAGAATGGCCCGTGACAATAAAGACCACCACTCAGAATGCTGTTTGATTTCTCTGGGTGAGACCAAAACAGCTCGGGTTTTCGCATCATGAATGAGGTCAGTCAATCGTGCGGCCAGAAAGCTCTTTCCAATCATCGGGCCACCGATCATGGCTGCCCATTGGCCGTGAAGCAAATGCCTACTGAGATTTTTCAGTAGACCGACCCGGCTGACAAAGGGCCTTGATATCGACATGACCCTCCAACAGAAAACGCAAGTTCCGTCCGCAATGGATATTCAGGCGGGATCTCTAAAGCTTCGTCTTCGCTTTGATTCGAAACGTGAGGCGGTTGGTAATGATCACGCCAGTCCAGGTCTCCGGCCCTTTTATCTTTTCCTCATTGACATAGGTAATCCGTAGACCATAGAGTCCTTCTTCCAAAGGGACCGGGGTCAGTAAAATCTCCGAAAGGTTTGGATAGGCCTCGCCAATCTCATCATCCGGTTCGAGATGGGCGAAATCATCAGGCGTGAGCGGTTCCGTCGTATTCGCCTTGAGTGGAACAAAACCAAAGCCTTCACGGAAAAGCTCCCATTGAACCTGCTCAGAGGGGTCAATTCTACGACTGACGAACAAAGGCTCTGATGTCCCATTGTAAACGGTCAGCTTAAGGACAATCGGCTCTCCGAATTCATAAATATTTTTATCTGATTTCACGAGGATATAAAGATTCCCTGTCCGCCCGAACTGATCCCCATACCCCGATTTATCCAAAAAAAGTATGAGGCTGAAACCGATCACAACAATAGCCAATAACCGCTTCATGTGCATTCCTCCCTTCCCGGAAAACATCGTTCGGATCACCCAACTGCCTACATTATCTCCAATCATGAGAGAAGGTGTCAAGCGGAGAAGGAATTGGGTTTAAAGGGCTCCGCCCCAGAGGGACGGGGATTGCGCCCACCATGGATATATCAAGCACAGGAACCTGGTTTAAAATTTGAAAAAGAGTGTATTATGATGCGTCGTGGCCTGATTTTTATCTTTTTCCTGTTAGCAGGACCTTTATGAATCGCATAAATATCCAGTATTATAAAACATCCTATGGAGAATTGGTGTTAGGTTCTTTTGAAGAAAAACTTTGCATGTGTGATTGGCGATATCGGAGAATGCGAACCACAATAGACGCAAGACTTTGCAAGGGTCTTCAAACAACCTTTATAGAAAAAGATAATGCGATTTTAAGAAGAACCCGGAAACAGTTGGTCGAATATTTTGATCATAAAAGAGAATATTTTGATATTCCACTTCTGATGATCGGGACTGAATTTCAAAAAAGCGTCTGGAATGCACTGCTGAAAATTCCCTTTGGGACAAGCTCAAGCTATCTAAATCTTGCAGAAAAAATTATCAATAAAAAAGCCGTCAGAGCCGTCGCAAATGCAAATGGGGCGAATGCAATCTCTATCCTTATTCCTTGTCATCGTATTATTGGCAGCAAAGGGGAACTTGTCGGCTATGCGGGTGGGTTACAAGCAAAAAAAAAGTTACTGAAACTGGAACAAGAGCCGTTCACTCCCTAGTACAAGGCCGACTCGCTCGCCAAACCCTGTCCGGGAGAGCCAAGAATATCGATGGAGGTCTTGCGAAGCAATGGAAGCAGCAGGGTGCGTTGGATATATTCGCTTTGATTGGTAGGCGATGCTGGGATCGAACCAGCGACCTCTTCCGTGTGAAGGAAGCGCTCTACCACTGAGCTAATCACCCATCTCTTTGTGGATTAAACCAATTAAGGTGAGGGGATATTCCGATCTCTGACCATCCGCACCGCAGGCCCCATCGGGTTACGCGGATTTTTGGCGACCAGTTTTCCGTTGCTGAAGACAATGAGATTTGTGTCCGGATAGAAATGACGCGTGCGTGGGTCTTTCGTTTTGACATGATAGACCCATATCTCTCTTAATTCGTCCCGGGAAATCTGACGCCGATGAAAACCGATGGCTTCTCCCAGAACGGCCTTTACCTCATCCATCGTCATTCCCAGCCTCAGCCGGGCTTCTCCATCATAGTATTGCTTATGATACTTTGTGTGGTCGTCCAGGGCGGCACAGCCCATGAGACCGGAGATCACACCCACAAAGAACACTATTTTCATCTTCCAGAAGATTTTCTCTCGAGCCATCTCTCTTTCTCACCAATCAGAAGCTTAATCATCCAATCTGGAAAAATGATTGTATCCCGAATTTCAGAATTTTTCAATTGAATAAAAAAGCCAGGCCCCGCCCTGAGATAAGGCAGGACGGCGCCTGAAGTTGAGAGAGTTACTGTACACTTATTTCAATATTCTTCGGCTTGGTCTCTTCCTTTTTCGGGAGGTCCACCGTCAGGACACCGTTTTTATATGTCGCGTTGACCTTTTCCTGGTCAACCGTATTGGGCAGGGTGAAGGAACGGAAAAATCGTCCGGAGACTCTTTCAACATGGCGGTAATTATCCTTCTTGTCGCCATTTTCCAGTTTTTTCTCCCCGCAGATCCTGAGAACGTTGTTTTCAAGATTCACACCGATTTCCTTCATTTCCATGCCGGGAAGTTCGACATCCAACTTAATCTTATCGGGATCTTCATAAATATCGACTGTCGGGATCCAGTCTTGAAGAGGCCGTTCTTGCTCCTCATCAAAAAATGACCTGAACGAATCCGAAAAGATATGATTCAAGCTATCCTGTACTGTCGTGAGTTCATGATAAGGCTCCCATTTTACAATTGCCATTGTTCTCCTCCTTCATTAAAATGTGGTTGCTTACCTTCCGTCGAAGGCAGTTTCGGCCTGAATTATAGATAATCCTTTTCCAGGCAAAATCAACCCCCCCCCATCAATACAAACCTACAATGCCGGGATGAAATAACATACGACGATTTTATATCCCAGTTGTGACTATTCAGCATGCCCCTATTTGGCTTCGCGAGACCCATTCCTTCAGGGAAAGGCGCAAGGCGCGCAGAACCCGGAGCGTATGGTTTATACGTGAGGATTCGAGCACCACAGCAACACCGCCATGGAGGATGGGTCTCGCGAAGCCAAAAGAGGGGTGTGCTGAATAGTTACAGTTATTCGGTTGGGAGAATCTGGATGGCGGAGGCTTTAATGACCGCGGTGATTTCTTCTCCAGGACGGAGGGAGAGATCTTCGACGGCCTGTTTTGTGATACTCGCGGTGAGCAAAAATCCACAATCAATCATGACACGCATCTGAGATCCGACTGAAATTATCTCCTTAATGTTACCGGATAAGTGGTTTCGCGCACTGCTCTGCCGAGGCTTCCCTCTTTCCAGGATCACTTCTTCTGCCCGGAATGAGATAAAACAGTCCTGTTTTGGCGCAACCGCCGCAACCTGATCGACCGGAGCAACCGCCAGGAGCCTTCCCTTTCCGACCGCAAGGACTGCCATGCCGTCAATCGTTTCTATGACGCTTGCAGGGTGAAGATTATCCACACCGACAATCTTGGCTACAGAGGGAAGCGCCGGGCGGCCGAAAACCTCCAGGGCACTCCCCTTCTGAAGGACTTTCCCTTGAGAAAGAATAATAATGTGGTCCCCCAGGGCCAGAGCATCCTCCAGGTCGTGCGTGACCAGAATGGCCGCCTTCCCTGTATTGCAAATTATGCGCTTGACCTCCGCCCGAACACCAGCCCGCATGGGCCGGTCCAGTGCGGAAAAAGGTTCGTCCAGGAGAACCAGATCCGGTTGAGGGGCCAGGGTTTGTGCCAGGGCAACCCGTTGTCGTTCTCCGCCCGAGAGCGTGTTCGGGTATCGCTCCTCTTTCCCCTGTAGGTTCAGGAGATCACTCCAGGATCGGATGCGGTCTTTCCTTTCGGGCAAAAGAAGCCGGTTTAAACCAAAACCGATGTTCCCTGAAACCGTGAGATGAGGGAACAGGGGATAGTCCTGAAAAAGAAGGCCCACTGACCTCTTTTGAGGAGACAGAAAAACTTTTTGATTGTCGTCGAACCAGGTCTGCTGCCCAAAACGGATGCTACCGGAATCCGGTTTTTTTATTCCTGCGAGAAAATGAAGCAGTGTACTCTTCCCACTTCCGGAAGGCCCAAAGAGAACAGTGATCCCGGGGGAATTATTCGGGAGGGTAAACCCTGCCGTGAGAGAACCTCCTTCTTCAAAAACGTACTCGAAATCTACTGTCAGCCCCACCGTTTCACCCTCTTCTTTCTATCCTTTTTCCGGTCAACAAAGTAGACGAGGGACAGAAATACAAAGGAAAAAATCAGTAGGAACATGGCCGTCTCTGAAGCCCCCTCGTCGTTCAGAGCTTGTACCTGATCATAGAGGTCGATGGAGATGGTTCGAGTGATTCCGGGAATATTGCCACCCACCATTAAAACGACACCAAATTCCCCAACAGTATGTGCAAAGCTTAAAATGAATGCCGTGATCACTCCTTTATAGGACAAGGGAAGGATGACGGTGAAAAAGGTCATCAATCTGGAACGTCCAAGAATCCAGGCGTTCTGAATCAGCCCCTCCTCTACCGCAGAAAATGCCATTGAAAGGGGTTGTATTGTGAAGGGAAGTGAATAAAAGATGGACGCAACCAGAAGACCTCCGAAGGTGAAGGCCAGCGGAGAACCGGTCATCTCCTGGTAAAAACGACCGAGGGCACTGCGGGAGCCCATCGCGGTCAACAAATAAAATCCAAGGACCGTTGGAGGAAGGACGATCGGAAGGGCGACCACCGCCTCGACAAGAAACTTCCACCGCCACGAAGACCTTGCAATCCAGTACGCCAGGGGAAGGCCGATGCAGAGGAGAATGAGCGAGGTCAGGGAAGCCAGCCTCATTGATAGCCAGAAGGCCTCCCAATTCATCCTGAATGTCCTTGGGTCTGATAACCGTTGCGCTCCATGATCTCTCTCCCTAAACCTTCAATCATGAATGTGACGAAGGATTTGGACAAAGGAACGTTGCGGCTTTGACCTAGAATAATCGTGGCCTGGTTCAAGGGGGGATAAGATGAGGTCGGGATCGGCCAGAACCGACCGGATTCTTTCAGAGGTGAACCGATCGCGTGTGCATAAGAAAGGATCCCAATCTCTGCCGATCCCGCACGAACAAAATGAGCCGCTTCTGAAATATTCTCACCAAAGACAAGGCGTGAGCGAAGGCCTTCATAGAGGCCTGCATTTTGTAATGCCGCGACTGCGGCAGCCCCGTATGGCGCATGGCGTGGATTGGCAATGGCAATCTTGTGCACGGAAGGGTGCAGCAGTGCTTTCATCCCATCTTTTTCAAGACGAATCGGGGAACGATTAGCGACCCAAAGGACAATCTGTCCTGTTCCGTATCGGTACAGGGTATCCTCCAACGCAAGTCCTTTAGAAATAAGCTTCTGAGGCAGAGCCTCATCCGCTGAAAAAAAAAGGTCAAAGGGGGCTCCGGCCATCAACTGGGCAGTGAAACTCCCGGAGGATCCGTACGCAACTTTCACCTCTGCCTGAAACGCTTTCCCAAATTCATCAACGATTTCGTTCATCGCAAAGCGCAGGTTGGATGCCGCCGCGATCAACAAGGTCTTTCCCGAAGCCTTTGCGCTTTGACCATAAAGGGACCGTGGTTCCAACAGAGGTCCCACGATAATAAGCCCGAGGATCAGTATCATCCAGAGGGAAGCCACTGGCGCGATCCGGGAGGGTCTCATAGGAGCGATTTCTGTGAAAATAGTCGAAGTTGGGTGAACCAATGCAGGATGTCATCCTTCTGGTAATAGGCGTTTCGACGGCTGGTGGAGGGAAGGACAAAAAGTCGGCTTGTTCCGATGAGTGGATCCTTCGGTCCCGGACCCTCACATCGCCCGAACAGCGCGCTATAAGCGCTTAATCCATTGAAACAGACCGTTCGGGGAGAATAGAACCTTATCTTTCGTCGTAGAATCTCCCCGCCCTCTCTTCGCTCTGATGCCGACAGGTCTTTGGCGCTCTCTGTAACACGTTTCACGGTATCGGTCAAGCCCATCCGAAAACGGGTCAATTTCCAGTCCTCCTCCGGTTTGAGGAGTTTCGGGATAAGACCACATTGATAAAGCATCGGCCAGAATAGATTGGTGGGGTGGGCATAATAATGTCTCTGCTCGGCGGAATAGACCCCCGGGTTGATCCCGACGAAGACAATATCGAGATCGTCTTCCAGGATATCCGGGAGGGTGGCTACCTCCTTGCCAGTTGTCACTCAGTCTGTCCCGGACGAAGGTGTTCGTGGCAGATCTCACAATAAACCGCATCCGGATCATTTTCGTGACGGCATTCAGGACAACCATGAAAACGGGGCATCGAGGAAGGGAATTCGGTGAGACAATGATTACACCACGCGATGGAAGGATCGGTTTCTTTACCGCACTTTGGACAGCGCATACTTTTTGACCCCTATCTCTATAATGTAGAATAGAAACAGAAAAGGCTGATCCGGGGTTCCCGAATCAGCCTCGAATGTTCATGCTGGAGAAGCGCTACTTTGCCTCGACCAAGGAGTCCTTGAATCCTATTTTGCTCATATTAAACCCGTCTACCACCTGGTCGACGGGAAGCATCTGGATAGCCTCATGTTTTGCCAGGTCGTCGCAGATCCCGACACAAATTTCACACCCTTTACACCGGTCGACAGAAACATAAGCGGTCTTCCTGATGGAGTCATACATAATCGTGTTCGACTCCGGGCAGAACTGAGTGCACAAGCGACATTTTGTCGCCCCGCATATGTCAACGTCTATATCTGCAACTGAATACATGCTCTTCCTCCAAAAATTAAAACTTAAGATCAATCATTACTAGAAGACCTTACCGATAGCCGGATTGCCGTTTTACCGCCGGGACCTAGTTTACCCCGACAGCCTGCTCTTTCACCGCCGCCAGACGCTTCTGCTGCCACTTGTCCCAGCCATGGTCGCGGGCATATTGAGCGGCCGCCTTCACTGCGGCGGCATTCTTGGACACCAGTTCCGCTTTCTTTGCAAATTTTTTCTCAATGACACTATCGAGCGAGGCCGTTCCTCCGGAGGTCACAATTCCCTTTCCGACAAAACGCTCCTTCACCGACTTCGCAAGCGCTTCTTCACCGGGCATATTCAGAATCCCTGAGATGGCGCCGACCATCGCCATGTTGGTCGCCAACTCGGTTCCCGCGATATCAACGGCGATCTTGGTTGCAGGAAGATAGAAGACGCTGGCATTCATTTCCTCCAGCTCCCGAACCTGATCCGGAATCATCTCCACGGGCTTCTCACTGTTGATCAGGACCACCCCGTCTTTCTTCAGCCCCCAGTAGAAAGGCATCGTATAGGACTTCCCATGCGTAATGACCTGGGGATGAAAGATGATGATCAGGTTGGGGTATATGATTTCACCGATTTCATAGATCGCATCCGTGGAAATCCGCACATAGCTCTCAACCGGGGCCATCCTTTTTTCTGAACCGAAAAAAGGCACCAGTGTACTTTCTCCGCCATCCAGAATCACCCCGTTACTCAGAACATGGGATGCCGTGACCACACCCTGACCGCCGATTCCGGCCATCCGGATACTAAACCGTCTTACCGCTTTTTCCGCAGATGCCATACCAAGTCTCCTTTATTTCTTGATCGGGGCTTTAATTTTTCGCCCGGTGTTGTCCCAGTAATTCTTAGCCTCGTCGGTAAAATATTCCATAAACCCGTATCGATCCTGTTCAACCTCCCGCGCATCGTCCATGACCAGGGGGGTGGGAATGGCATATTCTATGTTGCAAGACGTATAGGCCTGGATATAGGTTGGACCCACTTCACGTGCAATCAGGACGGCCTTTCTGATAGTATTGACCACGCGGGTCGGATTGGTCGGCGCCAACCGGGCGATATAGGCCACACCCGAGGTTTTTGCCAGGGCAATCATGTCCATTTTTTCGCCCTTTTTCCCTAAGGGTGCCATCTTCATGACGGTCCCCTTCAGGGTCATACCACTTTCCTGTCCCCCGGTGTTTCCATAGACCTCATTGTCCAGCATAATCGTCGTAAATTTCTCGTTCCTGAACCAGGAGTGCATGACCGCGTGGAAGCCAATGTCGGCCAAACCGCCGTCCCCGGCCATGACAATGACATCCTTGGGCTGGTTGGGAAAACGAATGTCAAGACCCCGCTTTAATCCGGAGGCCACCGCATTGGTATCCCCGTAGTTCCCATAAATAAAAGGAACCGCACCCTGTGAAATCGCCAAACGCCCGCATCCTGCCGTCCCCACAATGACAGAATGTTCCAGGCTGGGAAGCGCCACGTAAGTCAATCGGATAAAAAGGGTCATGGCACAACCGGCACACATCGGATGCTCTTCGATGGCTTCTTTGAAGGATCCCAACTCAGAAACCTTACGCGGCCTGACAAAAGGCCCATCGTCAATTAAATCCTGATACTCCTTCGGCAGGTACTTCTTAAAATCCGGGGCGACCGTTATCGTTTCAAAAGACATAGTCCAAACCTCCTTATTATTTATACTCGCCGGTAATTTTTTCCATAATCAACTCCGTCGGCATGGACATCCCGCCAAAGACGCGCGGACCGGGAACGATCCGTTCGACACGGGGGAGAATCGCCCTGACCTCTTTGTGCAACCATCCGACATAGTTAAATTCCGGAATAATGATCTTTTCGGCATGGTCCAGTCCCTCAATCAGCTCCTTTACGGGGAAGGGGCGGATCGATTTAATCTTGATCAGTCCCACGTCCAAGCCCTGTTCCGTCGCCTGCCGGACCGCTTCACGCGATTGGGAAACCGCTCCGCCGGAGGCGACAATCATCGTCTTCGCCTTGGGGTTCACCACCTCGATCAGTCCATCCAGCCATCGGGAAATCCATTTGCGCGAACGCTCCTGGGCCGCCCATATTTCCTGCTGCCATGAGGCGTGCATCTGGTAGGAGATGAAGTTCGACTTTTGAATCGGCGCATCACGGGAAATCCGGATAGGCGGATTTTCATTGTCCATCATGGGAACGGCTTCGTGATAAGGCTGCCGAGGAGGAAGTTTCAGATTCTCAGCCGGCGTGGAAACCCATCCCCGGGCATGGGTCACAAAAAACCCGTCAACGGCAACCGCCACTGGAAGCGTCACCTCCGCCTTTTCTCCGATCATGAAGGCGGCAAGGGCATAATCATAAAAATCCTGCTGATTTTCACCATGGAGGAGAATTCCGCCAGAGTTCAGGAGAAAAGAGAGTTCGAGATTGTCTGGTTGAATTGCCAGGGGCGCATTGATAACGCGGCACATGACCAGCAAAACGGAAGGCAGACGGCCACCGGGCCAGGCCTGTATTTGCTCAATCCCCCGCATGAGGCCCGGTCCGGAAGTCGCGGTCAAACAGCGCACACCCGCACGGGAAGCCCCCGCAATAGCGGACATGACGCCGATTTCCTCTTCCGCCCGATAATAGTCTTTAACATAGCCTTCTGCGTAGAGATACCCCACCTGCTGCATCGTCTCGCTCTGAGGGGTAATGGGATAGGCAATGGCAATGTCGACATTCGCACGACGAATGGCCTCCTTCGCGGCCTCACTCCCCGTGATAAACTGTTTTTCTCTGGGGGCCTTTAAAAAGAGATAGTCCGGGTCAACAACTTTTTGGGCCGCAGCACCCTTCTTTTCCTCTTCTATTTCCTCCTTAGTTACCTTCTCGGTAATGACATCCGTCCGAGGATCATCTCCTCGAAGATGCGCCTCCTCTTTTTCCTTCACCACATCGCTCACTTATATGACCCCCATTTTCAGATCGCCAAGTACCAACCGGCAAAATCTGTGTCTACTCTTCATTTTCGTCCAAACCACTCGCCAATTCATGTGCGAACTCAGTCGAAAGGCCGTCAAAAGAGCTATTCTCGTCTGGCTTTGAAACATCTGCACCCGTCAAACCGGCCACCTGGACCCATCCGCTCGGGATAATTCCTTGTCCTTCGTAACGGGGTTTGAGCCCGTCTTTTTTCACCTGCCTCAAAGCGTCCCGGAACCGGACAAGCTTTTCAGCATCAAAGTTAGGAATGGAGGCCATCGCATCTTCATGTCCGGCTTCCGCACAGAGGGCAATGGTATAACAATTCGTCCCCGCGCGGACCATCTTCAGTGTTATATTTGCATAATGGCAGTGGACGCCGATGAAGACACAGGCCTCGATCTTGTTGTGCCAGATGGTTAGATTCGGATGGCAGGGATTGATCACCGCCTCCGGGTCAATTTTTGGATAAATGGGCCGATAATCAGGCATCGGAATAATTCGGACCCCCGGAATCTCCGCCGCTACCTCAAAAAAGGGCGCCGTCTTCTCCCGGGTATGCGCATCCCAGCCCCAGAGCATTAAAGGGCCCGGGAAAAGGGTCGGGTTTTTACGGGTCAAAAGGGCCGTTGCCGCAGCCTTCATGGTTTCGGCTTCACTGACAATGCTTCCCTCTACCAATCCGTCCCCTTCTTCCGGCAGAGTAATTCCCATAAGGGCCGCCGCGGGAGGAAGAAGCCCCTCCGGACCTGACACAACACGATACGCTGATTCCTTTTCTTGTCCCATCTTAACTCCTGTTGGATTATTATAGCACTTGCTTGGAAGAATACCCACTTCCTAGCGGCACACAAAGTCGCTAATTTTTTTCAATAATATGACAGCAACTGAAGGTTTGTCAATTTAAAAGGTAATGAACCATCTCACGGCATATCCTGTCATCCATCTCCCTGTGGCTCAGAAAAATGCTCCAGACGGCTGACGGCAACATCGCTGACGAACATTACGCCCATATCCCGATCTAAAATCGGGGCCAATCCCGAAAGAATCGGGGGCACCTTCTCTTCCGGGACGACCGTCATGATCATCAGAAGACTTTCAGTCTCATCAAACATAGGGTGGGAGACATGAAAACCATGTCGTCCTTTCCCGGAAAGGTTTTTTATAATCGTGTAGCCGGAAATCTTGAGCGTGTCAAGTATTTGGATCACAAAACTCTGCTCTTCGCCTGGAATAATCACCCGAACCTCTTTCATGGGGTGAAGCACTAAACTGGTCATGTAATGTCTCCTTTTCTCATTTATTCCTCCACCCATTCACTACTCGGAAGATATTGATAATAACGGCCCCCTTCCAGGGCAATCAGCTTCACCCAACGATTGTGGTAGTAGTGCTGTAAAATTTTATGCCGTGCGATAATGGGATTAATCCGCGCTCTCGGGGCCTCGATCAATACCAGCAGGCGCATCGGCTCATGGTAGGGACGATTGCCTTTTGTGACCGTTTGCCAGGGGAGTCCCGTCCGCAGGTCGCTGGTCGGACCATACATGATCCCGATCCGTCCGGCAACATTGTGGTAAATCTTGTTCCCGCTCCCGTAGACCTCATTATCGACCATGGAAAAATAGTACCCCATGTTGATCCATTGGGTGACCACCTGGGGGCCGGTCATAATGATTTCGAGTAGCGTTCCTTCCGGGTCGGCATCTTCATCGTAGGAGTGGAGAAAAACCCGTCCGGCCAGATCAATACCTTCCGTCAGACGACGATGGCCGATAATGAACGCAGCATTTCCAGAAAGCCCCCATTCCGGCCGCACCTGGTTCCAGGCCCTGCTCCGTATCCGGACATTTTCAACCGCCTCCAGAGGCGAAAGCCCGGCCTTGAAATCAGGCAGGCTTCGACAGCGTTCCTGGTTATTCATGATACCTGCTTTTTTAAGGTCCTCTATTAAGGGAGAAAGCGCCTGTTGACTGACTGCGGAGAGGTCCTCTAAATCAAACAGCTTGACGACATCGGTCGTCGTATCATGCTCTGCGGCAATAAAACAGGTGTCTTCGGGGATGACGAGCCCTTTTTTGGAAAGCAGTTCACGGACTTCCCGCTTGTTTGCCATCGCCGCAAGCACACGCGCGTTAGGGACCCCCGAATTCCCGCCGCAGGCACCGCAGTCAAGGGCTGCCGCGAAGGGGTTGTTTTCGTTGCTGCTGCCATGCGCGCAAAACAGAACAAAACGTGCAAAATTTTCGGTGAGCCCCATCACTCTCAGGGCCGTCTCGACCGTGAAGGCCTGTTCTTTCAGGGTATATCCGGTCCGTGTGATCTGCTCCATTCGGGCTGAAGACCATCCGAGGGTAATCCGGTGTCGAACGCGCAGTTGTTCAACAAAGGCCGTGGCATCTGCTTCCGATTTAAAGTGAGAAAGGGCCTTCTGATGTGTATTTTCTGAGGTCGCATCCTTTATGTGATCGGAGTTCAAGGCCCAGTCCCTCAGGGCCTTAATCTGGTTATGGGGGACATTAACCACTGAGCGTTCAAGCCATCCCCGAAGCGCCTGCCGTACAGTAACGCACTGCTCGGATGCGATGATCTCTTCCACCTCGCCCCTGGTCTGTTTATCTAGCGTCATGGTCGTGGCAATCGGCGGTGCAAATCTTTTCAGCAGACGATTCACCCAATCCGCATACTCCACCGGCCAGAAGGTTTTTCCAAAAAAAGGGAAGGCGAAAAACCAGCCGATGGATTCGACCATGACATAGGGGGTGATCACATTCTCTTTCAGGTCATGAAAGAGGGTGTGTCCGACATGGAGGAGCTTCGCCCCGGCCAGATGACGGGACACGCGTTTTTCTTCAGTGTTTCTCGGGATTTCATGGATGACATTCTTGGCCTCCATGACGACCGGAAAAAGGTCGGTCTCGTGATGGCTTCCAAAGGCGCGATAGCGGATAAAGGCCGAAAAAAAACCGGCAACGCCATATGTCTCATAGTGGCCGACATGCTCCAGTTGCCGGCGAAAGGGCTCCGAACGGACATCAATGCAGAAGATCGCCTGGGCCAGGGGGCGGGTGACCGGCGAAGCCGTGGGCCTTGCTGTTCTCCCTTCTGCTTTGCCGGTTCGACGTTCTAATTTTTTGATGAGTGAATGCCGATAGCCGGCCTCAAAAGCCTCCAGCCAGACCGGTCCATGCCGTGATTCTGGAAAGTCATCCAGCCAGGAGAGCAGCGTTGTCAGTTCATCCACGGCAAGGTCCGTCAGTCTTTCAGGATTGATCTTGAGCCCCGCCGCCAGGGCCGTGAGACGCCATGCGTCGAAAAGCCGGGAAAGGCGATCCCGGTCCGGGCCTTCTTCCATTTCGTACCGGCTGGCCAACTGATCCCAACACTTGTTTCCGGCTGATGATCCGGCATAAAGCAGGAGATCAACCTCTTCTGAAAGCCAGGCGGGGAGGTTTACAGCCGTCCGTTCCTTCCTCAAAAAGTACTGTGCAGGCACTTTTTCCATATAAGTGGAGATTGCCTGACAGGGTTTGACTTCGCCCGCGTCAAGTTCTATTTGGCAGGTTTTTGAGACCCATTCTCGCTCATACCACAAGCGGACTGCAAGAATCTGAACCAGGTCGATGGGATAAGCCTGCTGCCATTCATATTCGGCCTGCCTCGCCCGCCAATTTGCAAATGCCGCCCAACCCGGGAGGGCGGCAAGATGGCGCGACAGATAATTTTCCCACGCGGACTCCGGGATGCCCAGGAAATGAAGACTTTCGAGGATGGCATCTTCCGGATGCTCCGGCAGGTGGCTTACTTTTTCTCGGATATTGCGGATGCCCGCGCCATCCCAGGTCTCTAAGGCGGCGGCCTTCCAGGCCATGTAGAAACCTTTCTCTCTTGCGGGCATTTCCCAGGGGGCTTGTCCCTCATCTAAGAATGCCCCACACCAACGGATCATCTCACCATTGATACGATCGACGATCATTGTTCCAAAACTTGAGTCACACCAGTGGGAGAGCGTCTGGCCTTGGGCCAGTTTCTCTGCATCTGCTTCCTGCGTGGCGGCAAGGCATTCAGAAAGGGCCTTTCCTTTGAAAACCCTTTTCAGCGTTTCCGCCAGATTTTCAAGACCTGTCCTGTCTTTTGAATGTTGGAGCAGGATTTTCGGTCCCGCTGCATCCGGAGGAGATGTCGGAACAAGAAGCTGCACCCGAAGCACTTCACTTTGGCTCACCTCCCGGCCGCCGAGTTGAAGTTTTTTATCCTGCGCCAGTGGTTTAAGTGCAAAATCGACATCTTCCTCAAGGATGCGCCCGGAGGTGAAATAGTCCCGGTAGATCTCATTTGAGAGATAGCCGGATCCTCCGAGTTTATCCTTGCAAAGTCGTATGGCCGTTTCAAAATCAAGATACTCCAGGGAATGAAGCGGGTTGTTGGCGACAAAGGAGCGCATTGGCCAGAAGGCCGAGTTGATCTCGCTCGCGATCCGGACGAGTCCTCTTAATCCCATCCGGGCAGAGTCGCTGTAGGTTTTTTTTTGTTTATTGATCGCTATTTGCATCATATCCATCTTACCTGGGCTTGGCATCATGAACCACAAGGCTTTGTTGCAGAGAAAACTCCGGCCCGAAGAGCGCGTCGGGGGCGATCCCCAGTATCACAATCATCGCCACAATCAGGGTGAGCGAAAGTGTCTCGCTTGGGACCAGGTCGCGGTAAATTCTGCCCGGTTTTGCCGGACCCAGGAGGATGCGCTGCATGAATAGGGGGAAATGCCATGAAGCCAGCAACCAGGCCAGAAGAACAACGGCAACGCCCCAGGAAAGTGTTATTTCCGGGGATGTGGCCATCGCAAACAGGGCGGTAAAAGAACCAAAGAGAGGCAGCCCCATTGCCGCGGCAACCAGAAGGCTGAGCAGGATGCCAAAACGAGGCATGACCCGCGCCACCCCCCCCAGTTGGTTGAGATCCAGATCGCCGTGACGAGTTTCCAACACCTGCCCACTGAGAAAGAGCCCCTGCATGGTCAGGGCGATGGCGCAGAAGTAGAGAATGGCGGGTGCAGTTCCAATCCCGGTGCCAGCAAGATACCACCAGAGGATCGACCAGAAGGTAAGCCCGGCATAGGCCAGACGCGGGCGGATATGAGTTTGCACCAGCGCCCGCACGCCACCGTAAAGTGCGCCGATCAATGCAAAAATGGATACGATGCCCATGAGTTGCGGCGGTAATTCAGCAAGTATCCCAAGGACCCCCTTCAATCCCAGAGCAGGCAGAAAGAGAGCAAAAAAGTTGGGGAGGATCCCGCCCAGACGGCTGAAGGTCACAATGGAAGCCCCATGCAGAGGACAAGTCGGCAGGAGAACGGCATAGGTGAGGAGCAACAGGATTCGCCCGGTTGAGGGGGAGGATACAAGCGAAGCTATCAGCATCACCAGCGCGAATCCATAGAGCCCGACACCCCAAAGTTCTGAAAAACGAGATCGACTTTTTTGTCGGATCAACAAGAGAATTAAAACAATGAAAACCCCGCCAAGAGAGAGATGACCTATTTTTCCCGGCACGATCATAAAGCCCAAACCGAGTCCTAGGAAGATCAGGAGGGTGAGCAGGTCGGACGGAGCAGTCTCATGTGAAAGAGCGGCAAGCAAAGTGAGTATGGCCGCAAGAGGAAGCAAGAGGGTCAGCGGGGCACTCAGGGAAGCCGCCTCCCCGGACAAAAGGACCGGCAGGACGATGAGCGTTGCGAGGGCAATACCGATGGCGCTTATTTTGTACCTCTTTGCCATTTAAGGAATCCTTGCCAGAACACGTTTGTCGATGAGGTTCGCCAAATAAATCATCCTTTTATTCAGACAAACGTAAAGTGTGTCGATGTAGAAACGGTTGATGCAAAGAACGTAGGACCGTTCCTGAAGGTCGGTCATCCAGACCGGTTTCGAAAACTTTCTCCCATGTGCCTCAGCGTAGTGGTTGACCCAGACCAGAACGATCAGCAGGGTCGCTACGATAACCGCCGAGTCAAATAAGAAAGGAGGCAAGGCCGCGACCTGGAAGTAATAGTCCGCCAGGCCGGGCTCGGGAAAGAGGAAGTGCGTGAAGAGTTCTCCGGCCCAGAGATAGGTAAAAACGATGAAGATCAGTGCCAGAACCATCGCCCCGGCCACTTTCCAGGATGCCACCGCATTAAGACGGTAAAGGCTGATAATCGCCTGAGAAGAGGTGACCCAACTGAAGAAAAGAAAGATAACGGCCCCATGTGCCTCCTCTAGTGGAATGTGAAAAAGGTCATGGGCGGCCAGAAGAATGAGGAGAGGGAGAAGAAGAGTGGTGAAGAGTCCCGTTCCCCAGGTGAGGGGCGAAAAGGCCGCCGGCGGCTTTGCGTCATTAACAGAATGAGGAAACTTAGGTTCTTCGCGCGCCGCCTGGATGGTGCTGGCCGAGCTTAAAAAGAGGGTCGCCTTAAAGAGACCGTGGGCAATAAAATGGAAAATGGCTAAAGCAAAGGCACCCAATCCGCACTCCATAATCATGTAGCCCATCTGGGCGATGGTCGAGTAGCCGAGCATCTTTTTGACATCGTTTACCGTGAGCATGATCAGGGCTCCGATGAGGGTGGTGAGTGCCCCAACCGCAAAAACCACATGGAGGCTTGTCGGCGAGAGCCCGTAGAGGGGCGCAAGTCGGCTCAATAAAAATCCGCCTGAATTCACAATCCCCGCATGCATCAGGGCCGAGACCGGAGAGGGGGCATGCATCGTATCGGGGAGCCAGACGTGGAGTGGAAATTGAACGGACTTGCTCATCGCACCGATAAAGATAAGAAGCGTGATGGCCGTGACCGCATCCATCGTCAACAGCCCTCCCGGCAGAAGAGAGAGCGAAACCGGCCCTGCCGCAGCCCGCTCAAAGAGCAGCGGAAAATCAAGCGTCCCAAAGACAAGATAGGCCAGAATAACGCCCCCAAGAAAAAAGACATCTCCGATCCGAAGAATAATAAGGGTTTTAAAAGCCGCCTGAGCACTGGGGAGGTGGGTGATATTGTAGGCCAGCAGCAAATAGAGGGTCCAGCTTAAAAGCTGCCAGAAGACAAAAAGCATCAGAAGATTGGGACTTGCGACCAGGGCAAGCAGGACGAAGGTGATAAGGGACAGAAGGGTATAGAAACGCGTGTATCCCGGTTCTTCCTGGAGATAACGCGACGCAAAAATATGAATGACAATGCTGACCGAGGTGACAAGGACCATCATCACGGCCGTCAGACGGTCGATAAAAAGACCGAAAGGGATGATGCCATTTCCCCCAAAGAAGGAGAGAGGACCGATTTGAATGGGTCCACCGACGCTCACCTGGTAGAGCGCCAGCAGGGCCGTGAAGAATGCTGCAACCTGGGCTGTAAGACCGATTTTGTAAACGTTTTCCTTGATCCGCTTCCCCAGGATCGGGATCAGGAGGCCCGCCACAAGCGGAAGGAGGGGGATCAGAATAGAGAGTTTGGCGATGAAGGTCTGAATGAGGTCTACCCTTTCTTCAGCAACCTACAGGAACGGATCAAGTCACTCATCTTTTCCTCCATGGCTGCGTTGCTGTGGTACTCGAATCCTCACGTATGGGGCATACGCTGCGGTTCTGTGTTCCTCGCGCCTTACCCTGGAGAAAAATATAAGCAACTTGAACCGTTCCGTAATCGTAAAAAAGTCTGTTTTTTTACTGGAGCGGGAAAGACTTTCGGAGAATCATCCGCTAGAGGATATTAAACAATGGGCAAAAGGTTGAGGTCAAGTAGTAATTGCCGCGGAATGTGTTCGAAGGGTTTCCCCCTTCCTGGAGATGATCATTGAAGACTCCTGCTACAGGAAGGGGAGAGAATATTGGGAGCTACTTTTTTGATGCCCTTTTTCGTTCGAGTTCTGTCAGGAACCTCTTGCGGATTCGGATTGATTTTGGCGTCACCTCAAGCAATTCGTCATCAGAGAGGAAGGCAATGGAGATCTCAAGTTCCATCTTTCTCGGCGGCGTCAGGGTCAAGGCCTCATCCGCACCAGAGGAGCGCATATTGGTCAGATTCTTCTTCTTGCAGGCGTTGACCACCAGGTCGCTGCCACGGGAATGCTCGCCGATCACCATCCCCTCATAAACCTTTTCCCCGTGGCTGATGAACAATGTGCCTCTTGGTTGGAGATTATACAGGGAGAAGGTCACCGCCTGCCCTTTTTCCATTGCGATCAGGGCACCCTTGGTCCGGGCCGGGATCTCTCCCTTATAGGGCCGATAAGACGAAAAATTGTAATTCATGATCCCGGTTCCCCGGCTCACCGTCAAAAATTCAGAGCGGTAGCCCACCAGGCCCCGCGAGGGGATCTCAAATTCAAGGCGCGTATTGCCACCATGAGAGCTTCCCATGTTTTGAAGCTCTCCTTTACGTCTCCCCAGGCCTTCCATCACGGCCCCGACGTAGGCATCTTCCAGGTCTAAGGTCAGGTGTTCAAAGGGTTCATGTTTTTTTCCATCGATCATTTTAAAAATGACGGTGGGTCGGGAAACGGCAAACTCATAGCCTTCACGGCGCATGGTTTCGATCAGGATGGAGAGGTGAAGCTCTCCCCGACCGGAAACCTTGAAGGCATCGGTGCTGTCCGTCTCTTCCACCTTGAGCGCAACATTGGAGCGGAGTTCCCGAAAGAGTCGATCTCTCAGATTTCGGCTTGTAACATATTTCCCATCTAAACCCGCAAAGGGAGAGGTGTTCACCATAAAATTCATTGAAATCGTCGGCTCGCCGATTTCAATAGCAGGAAGGGCATCGGGGGTTTCCGGATCGCAAAGCGTCTCTCCAATCTGGGCGTCGTCCATCCCGGCAATCCCGATGATGTCTCCGGCTTTTGCATTCTTGAGTTCGACGTTCTTCAGACCTTCATACCCGATCAGGCGTGTTGCCTTCCCCTTGATCATCTTTCCATTCTTCTGGATCAGGACAATCTGCTCTCCGAGTTGTATCTTGCCCCGGTCGATTCGGCCCAGGCAGATCCGACCAATAAAATTGTCGTACTCGAGAGATGAAATGAGCATCTGAAAAGGCGCTTCATCGTCTCCGGAAGGCGGATTCACTTTTTTCAGGATTGTCTCAAACAGGGGGGAAAGATCGCTTTCGGGATCTTCCAATTGCAGTTTTGAAATCCCCGTCTTGGCAGAGGTATAAACAATCGGAAAATCAAGCTGATCGCCCTCCTCATCCAATTCCAGAAAAAGATCGGTCACCAGATCTGCCACCACGGCTGCCCGGGCATCCGGCCTGTCTATTTTATTGATGACAACGATGGGGTTTAAATGAAGCTCCAGGGCTTTTTTAAGGACAAACTTTGTCTGAGGCATCGGACCTTCAAAGGCATCGACCAGGAGAAGAACACCATCAACCATCTTCAGGGTTCTCTCGACTTCTCCGGAAAAATCGGCATGACCAGGGGTATCAACAATATTTATTTTATAGTCTTTATAGTGAATGGACGTATTTTTCGCGAGGATGGTGATCCCCCGTTCCCGTTCCAGATCGTTCGAGTCCATGACGCGGTCCAGGGCGTCCCCGCGTGCGTGAACAGCCCCGCCCTGTTGCAGCATCTTATCCACCAGGGTTGTTTTCCCATGGTCAACATGGGCAATAATGGCAATATTCCGAATATCTTCTCTTAGTTTCTTCTGCGCTTCTGTCGTCATGATAATTTTCCGTTTCTATCCTTTTTTTTCAAAGATTTCTGGAACTTAAGGGATCTCTTTTCTCAAAAAAAAACCCCAATCAGGTATGGGGTGACTTTTACAATAAAAACCAACCGGCGTAAATACTCACGCTAACTATAACAATCGCCACCCCCCCTCGTCAACTGTCAGAATGTTACGCTTACCCTTGACTAGAATTGACTTTTTTTCATTACCCATTATTATGTATGATTGAGAAATCGATGGCATTAAGTTCTACAGTGAAAAATTCCTGGCTTTTAATAAAGGGGGGTAATAATGGCTGAACCAACTGTTCCACAGAAGATGCCTTATGTTCAGGAAATGGAACCGGGCACGTATCATTGGTGTCGCTGCGGTCGCTCAAATGCGCAGCCCTTCTGCGACGGATCGCACAGCGGGACGGATTTTACGCCCCTGGAGGTAAGAATAGACATAAAGAAAAGGGTCGCGTGGTGCGGATGCAAGCACTCCGGAACCCAGCCCTTTTGCGACGGATCACACAGCAAGTTGTAAAACGGAAGGGCAGGGCTATAATATTGCCCTGCCCTTGTTGTTCCGACTCGCACACTTTCCGCAGGATTGCATATCCGGCGATGTGATGAAATTCCGATCATTGTGTAATAGACTGAGGTTGGCCTCAATGGCCATCTCGGAAATGATGCAATCCGTTTACAAATCTGTAATCTGGAAGCCGCTGTAGGCCTCCATGCCATGCTCGGAGAAATCGAGCCCCCGACGCTCTTCTTCCTCGGTAACCCTTATCCCCATCGTCTTTTTAATCACAAAGAAGATACCGTAAGCTGCGGCAAAACAAGTGGCCCCGTAGGCCACAACACCGATCAACTGCACGACGAGGCTATGCTCTGGATTCGTGCTGAAAATGCCGACGGCCAGAGTCCCCCATATTCCGCAAACCAGGTGGACCGAGAGCGCACCCACCGGATCATCAATCTTGATTTTGTCAAAAAACATCACGGAATAAACCACCATAACACCCGATACGGCCCCGATGATAATGGAAGAAGTCACGGAAACGGTATCAGCACTTGCCGTTATCCCGACCAGGCCTGCAAGACTTCCATTTAAAATCATCGTTAAATCAGGTTTCTTCTGAACCACCCATGAGGTCAACATTGCGGCAATCACGCCGGCCGCCGCAGACAAGGAGGTCGTGACAAAAACAAGAGAAACCAGGCCCGGGTCTGCTGACAAGACCGAGCCGCCGTTAAAACCAAACCAACCCAGCCAGAGAAGGAAAACACCAATCGTTGCCAATGGAAGATTGTGTCCCAGAATCGGCTTGATCTGCCCATTGACATATTTTCCGAATCGCGGTCCCAGAATCAATACCCCGGCCAATGCCGCCCATCCGCCAACACCGTGAACCAGGGTCGAACCGGCAAAATCGTAAAACCCCATTTTATCCAGCCAACCGCCTCCCCACTTCCATGACCCCACGATCGGATAAACGAAGGCCACATAAATAGTGGAAAAGATCAGAAAGCTGCTCAGCTTAACCCGTTCCGCAACCGCTCCAGAGACAATGGTAGCCGCTGTTGCGGCAAACATCGCCTGAAAAATGAAGTCCGTATGGTAAGTGTAGGCCCCATCCGCATAGCCAATTAAACCGGCATCGCCGGGAGGCAGACTGATACCTATCCCGGCCAATCCGATAAATCCATTAAAATCACCCGGATACATGAGGCCAAAACCAATTAGCGCATAGGTCAGCAAACCGATGGCGACAATGGCGGTATTCTTGAATAAGATGTTCGTCGTATTCTTGGCGCGCGTTAACCCCGCTTCAAGCGTCGCGAATCCAAGATGCATGATAAACACAAGGAAAGTCGCCACCAACATCCAGGTATTGTTGACGGTAAACATCTCCTGAGAGACACCCGCGGCCCCCGCTCCCGAAACATTAAAGAGAAGAAAGAAAAGAAGAACGAGTGAAAAAAAGAAAACAAGGGTAAATTTGTCATATCCTTTCAACATGGGCCTGAAACCTCCATTAAGATACGCTTTGCCTCCTCACCAAGATATCCTCGAGCTAAGCAAATATCACGGAATTTCCTTGCAACATTTTCCAGGAGTATACGCCATCACATCATTTTTTCAATGGAAAATTTTCAACCCCATGTGAAAGAATGGGACATTTTCCCCCTTAAAAACAATCCATGACTTATTTAGAGCTTCCTTGATATACTCCAACCATGTCTTTTAATCTCAAACAATTAACGGATTTAATCGGTCCGGAAAAGGTCTTGTCCGACCCCCCCGCGATTACGGCTTATGCCATTGATGCCAGCATCTACAAGGTCACGCCGAAGGCAATTGTCCTGATTACATGCCAGGCCGATATGGAATCAGCCTTGCGTTATGCCCGGAAAAATCAGGTCCCGCTGACGGCCCGAAGCGGGGGAACCAACCTGACCGGGAACGCAGTGGGAGAGGGGCTCATCTTGGAGTTTTCCCGCCTGAACCGAATTCTGGAGATCAATGATCGGGAACAATGGGCCCGTGTACAACCCGGGATCACCTACGCTGAATTGAACCGTCGCCTTTCTCTTCAGGACTTGATGTTTGCCCCTGACCCTTCCAGCGGCGAGATGTGCAAGTTGGGAGGGATGCTTGGAAACAATGCCGCCGGTCCACACTCACTTAAATACGGGGCGACAAAAGACAATGTTCTTGAGATGGAAGTCCTCCTTTCTAATGGGAACTGGATTACAGCGAAGGAGTATCGCCTCGATGATCCTCTCTTCCAGAAACTGCTTTCGGACAATCCCCCTCTGAAAGCACTGGTCGACCTGATCGGCTCTCACCATGAGCTGATTCTCTCAAAAAAACGCAAGGTCTCAAAAAATTCGAGCGGGTACAATCTCTTTGCCCTGGCAGAGAGCTTGGAACAGGGCCGATTTCCATTACATCAGCTTTTCATCGGAAGTGAAGGGACACTGGGCCTGGTGCGGGAGGCGAAAATCAAGCTCGTCCCCCGTCCACCTGAAGTCGCCACGGCCCTGGTCTATTTTAGATTCTTGTCTGATCTTGGTAAGGCGGTCAAAACCATTCTAAGCCTTTCCCCCAGCGCCCTGGAGATGATGGACGCCGCCACACTCGACCTGATCGGTCGCGAGACCCATGACATCCCTCATCAGGCAGAGGCCATGCTTCTCATCGAGTTTGATGAGTCGGTTCGGGAAAAAATGGAGGCCCTTCTCGCCTCTCTTGAAAAAACGCCCGTGTGCGCCACGCCGACCCTGGCCTTCGACCCGGAGAAACAGGCCGCACTCTGGAAGGTGCGTAAGGCGATCAATCCAATCCTCTATATGCACGACGCGAAGAAAAAACCCATCCACTTTGTCGATGATGTTGTTGTTCCGGCAGATCGGATTCCGGAGTTGATCCCTTACCTTGAGGCCCAATTCTCAAAGAGAGGGGTGAAGGTTGCGATCTATGGTCATATCGGAGATGGCAATGCCCATATCAACCCCTTGTTGGATTTGAATGATCCGGACGACTTTGAAAAAATGACCGACCTCTATCATGAGATCCATCAGGTGGTGATCAATCGCTTTGAGGGTTCTCTCTGCGGCGAGCATGGGGATGGTCGGGTCCGAGCCGAGTTACTGGAAGGCCTTTACGGGCCGGAGATCTATGCCCTTTTCAAGGAGGTGAAGCGCCTGTTCGATCCGGAGAACCTCCTCAATCCGGGAGTGAAGATCTCGGATCATGCCTTTACAGATCAAATCGACTACGAACGTTATACCAAACCCTGCGCCACCTGCGGAAAGTGCAACGCCGTCTGTCCCGTCTATGATGTGGTCGGTGAAGAGTCAAATGCCGCGCGGGGCTGGTTTCATATTTTGACCGATCCGGACTATTCTTATGAAAAATCCGCCCGCGTCGTGGAGGCCTGCATCAATTGCAAATCGTGTCGAACCGTCTGTCCCGCCGGGATCGATGTCTCCGCGCTGATTCTGAAAAAGAGGGAGGAGCATCCGAACAAGACGGCCGGGGCCCTCTTTGCCTTCCAGTCCAGACGCGCCCTTTTTGAATCCTTCCTGAAGGTCGCTGCCTGGACACAGCCGATCTGGGACACGCAGCCCGTCCGCCTCCTGATCGAATATCTCACCCTCCACTGGGTGAGAGGTCTGGCGCCGACAGCCCGAATCCCGTCTGACATGGTTCTTCCCCGGCTGGCCAAACAGCATCTGCGGGAGAGATATTCCGAGCTCACCAAGCGAAGCGGATCGCAAAGTTCAACCGCCTATTTCCATGGATGTGCGGCCAATTACATTGATGACGGGGTGGGGGATGCGGTGATTGACCTATTGAAAAAGAACGGCGTCGATCCGGCCCTTCCTCCCCAGCGCTGTTCCGGGACACCGATACAGACCTACGGCGTGATTAATCGTGTTCGGGAGGACGCCCGGTTCAACATGGATTCGATGGAAAGCTTTGAAAGGGTCATTACCGGCTGCGCCTCCTGCACCTTCATGCTCAAGGACTATGCGACGATCTTCCCGGAAGGGGAATATCACCAGAAGGCCCTAGGCCTGGCCGAAAAGGTCTTCCACATCTCAGAGTTCATGGCCGACCGGCCTCCGGAAAAGTCTCTATTAAAGGGGAATGATCTGCCAAAGAAAAGACGCGTGACCTACCATTCCTCCTGCCATCTCCGGGCGGCAGGAGTCAATGACGCGCCCCGCCGTCTCCTGCGCCAAGACCCTTCCCTGGAGTTTGTCGAGATGCCGGATGCCGATCGATGTGCCGGAGGTGCAGGGACATTCTGCATCAAAAATCCGAAGCAGTCCGCGGAAATATTTGAGAGAAAACGGCGGGGGATTGCGGCCAGCGGCGCAGAGGTTGTGGTGACCTCGTGTCCCGCCTGTATGATTCAACTTAAAAATGGATTAAAGGGAGGGGTGGATGTCAAACACATCGCCCAGGTCCTCAACGAAGAATAAAGAATCCGGGGAGCATAGTCATGACGAGACCCGGAACATCCTAATCTATGACGCCGGGTGCCGACTCTGCGTCCGTTCTAAAGGGATACTTGAAAGGTGGGACCGGACCCACCGGATCAAGTTTCTCCCTTTCCAATCGGAAGAAGCAAGGGCGATTGTTCCAAATTTTGCGGGACGGAGCGACATCGACGCCATGCGCTTTGTCGAAGCGGACCACCCCGTTTCCATCGGGATAGACGCCTTTCGACGAATGCTTCCGCTGCTTCCCCTTGGACGGGTCTTTTCGATCTTGTTTTATCTCCCCGGTTTTCCATGGCTCGCCGGGACGATTTACCGTATCGTTGCAAAAAATCGCATCCGCTGGTTTGGAAGCTGTGAATACAAATAGCATCGCTGACGATTACCGTACAAGCCCTTGTTCGAAATCTTGATCGGCCTTTTCATAGCGCTCCAAAACCCCGATATCATTCCAGTATCCGTCCATAAGATAACCCGCTATAAGCTCGTCCTGGCGAAGCATCTCAACATATGCGTCTATAATGGAATAAAACTTCCCGGAGGGGATATAATCAAAAACCCGCGATTCTATGACATGAATCCCGGTAAACATCAGGCGGCGCATGCTGCCTTTCTCTTTTGATCGAACCTTTCCCGAGTCCTTTCCCCGGACCTTTCCAAGAATATCCCGTATTTGATCTTGTGGATCAAGCGCAATCACGCCATATGTGTTTACCTGCGCTTCCTCTCGAAGAACCAGAGTTGCGCACCCTCCCCTCTTTTGATGAAAAGAAACCAGCTTCCCAAGATCCAGACGGACCAGGATATCGGCATTCATCACAATAAACGGTCCGGCTCCCAGGGCGGACTGAATTTTCTTAATCCCTCCGCCCGTCCCCAATATTTCCGGCTCTTGTGAGTAGGTGATCTTCATCCCAAAACGATCCCCGTTTCCCACCCTCTCAATAATTTTATCTCCGTGATAGTGGACATTAATAATAATATCCGTGATCCCATGGTTCTTCAATAACTCAAGATGGTGAAAGATCAAGGGCTGTCCCCCTATAGGCAAGAGAGGTTTTGGAAGGTCATTGGTGAGGGGGCGAAGACGTGTGCCCAAACCGGCCGCCAGGATCATCGCTTTCATTACTACTGAAACTCCTCAACATAAGGAAGAAGAAGGCGGTGAAGGGGAAAAAGTTTTGCGTATTTAAGAAGGTTTCGTTTGACCTTTGCAAGTGTCGGAGGAACATGGGAAAGATACTGGCTTTTATGCTTCACTTGGTCGAAATAGACAAAGCGTCCTGCCGCCTTCAGGTTCCGCTGAATACTGACCAGATCAAAAAGCTCGCGGAATGTCTCCAGTTCGATCACCGTCTTTGTGCGTTGCTCCGATTTCTCAATATAATAAAGAATCAATTCATCAACAAGCGCTTCGGGAAGATCAATATAAGAATCACGAAGGAGGGAGGCCAGATCATAGTGGGGAGGACCCATGAGCGCATCCTGAAAATCAATCAGGCGGACCCGCTTGCCACCCAGACCGGATTGAATCATTAGGTTTCGGCTATGGTAATCCCGGTGGGTGTATACAGCAGGAATGTTCGCGAGGCGGCAAGCGATCTCTAAAAATCCGGCCCGGATCGCCTCTTTCTCCTTTTTTGGCAAGACGATCCCTTTGCGCTTTTCGACGCCATACTCGATAAAATGATCAAACTCCCAGAGAAAAAGCGCCTGATCGTACTGGCGAAGGTGGGCGAAGCTGGGCGAGTTCGGGACAGGGCTGGCCTCAACCTGGAGTGTAATCAATACATCAATCGCCTTTTGGTAGTAATTCAGGAGAAGAGGCCTGTTTTGAAGCTGTCCTTCGATTTCCTGTGCCAGAGTCACATCACCCAGGTCTTCCAGAAGGAGCCATCCTTCTGGAAGATTCGAATCAATGATTTCAGGAACAGGTAGTTTGCAGGCAAGAAGGTGTTTCTGAATGTTGATAAAAGGGATCTCTTCTATGGGTGGGGCTTCCCCGCTGCCTGCTTCTTCCGAAGCCTTAAAGGCTTCGGGGTCGGCCAATACCATCACGACGAACGAGTGAAAGGAGTTGTTCTCTCTCCAGGAAAGACGACAGTAGGACCGGTTCGAGGCATCTCCGGCCAGTGGTTCCAGAGTGACCTCTTTCGCCGGAATATGTAGACGCTGATTCAGCACCTTCTTTAAGGTTTCCCGCAGCTTTTCCAGATCAATCATAAATTCCGCTCGCTGAGGTCAGCCGCTTCAATGCCTCGACATACCTCTCGCTTGTTTGCTGGACCACCTTCTCCGGCAGGTGAGGTGGCGGCGGCGTTCCATTCCAGTCGATCGAGAGGAGATAGTCTCTGACAAATTGCTTGTCAAAGCTCGCCTGGCCTTTCCCTGGTGCGTACGATGACTGCGGCCAAAAACGAGACGAGTCCGGTGTCAGAAGCTCATCGATCAGAATGAGATTCCGGGTCTTTGGATCAAGGCCGAATTCCATTTTAGTATCTGCGATGATCAGTCCGCAGGCCTCGGCCTTTTTAGCCGCCGCCTTATAGATCTGGAGACTGCGGGTCCGGACCTCCTCCGCTACAGGCGCGCCGATTAAGCCTTTCATTTCTTCAAAGGAGATATTCATGTCATGGCTTCCCACCGCGGCCTTGGTGGAGGGCGTAAAGATCGGCTCTGGAAGTCGGGCGGATTCCAGAAGGCCCGCTGGCAGCTTGACTCCCGAGACCGAGCCCTTCTGAAGATACTCTTTCCATCCTGAACCGGAGAGATATCCTCGGACGATGCACTCCACCGGCAGCGGCTCGGCCTTTTGGACAATCATGCTCCGCCCTTCCAACAGCTGCCGGTAGGGAGCGCATTTTTCCGGATAGCGATCGGAATCGGCCGTTAAGACATGGTGAGAAACAGGATGATCCCACTTTGTTAACCAGTCGAACCAGTAAAGAGAAAGCTGGGTGAGAACGTTGCCCTTTCCAGGAATTCCTTCCGGCAGAATAACATCAAAGGCAGAAATCCGGTCGGTCGCGACAAAGAGGAGCGAATCTCCCAAATCATAGATATCCCGAACCTTTCCCCTGACCGCTTGACCAAGCTCAGGGAGATGACTTTCAAGGAGGACTTCTTTTATCTCCATTTATTTCTCCAGTTCAGGTACCGACTCTTCCCAATATCGCTCATAAGGAAGCCCCGAATAAAAAACCCCAACCTCAGAAGGTTGGGGTAGATGGAGCGGGAGACGGGATTTGAACCCGCGACCAAGAGCTTGGGAAGCTCCTACGCTACCACTGCGCCACTCCCGCATACGGATCATTAATCTTTATTTTTATTCAGGTAGTGATGATTACTCTTCTGTGCTCTCACCCTTAGAGACACCTGTAGATTGCCCTTTTGAGCACGGTCGGGTAATACTATACGTCCCTATATTTAATGTCAAGATTGCCTCCATTCTGGTAGTTCATGACCAAGAACTCCTTTTCTTTTTTCTTTTTCTGAGCTCCAGACTCATCACAGGTAATTGCTCCTTTAAAAGGGTTTTATCCACAAGACGGTTGGTTTATAATGTCCGGAAAACGTCTCTACCAAAAATCCTTCAATAAGAACCAGTCCCCACTGCCATGGAGGGCGTAATCCCCTGGCGGGGATAATTGGCTCAAGCAGCCGGAGTATCCCCTGACTGGATTCTCATAGGGGATGCTTCCAAAGGCACTTCCAATGGTGGGGTTGAACGACGGAGGAGAATAAAGGTGTTTACGAAAGAAGAGCGATGCCTTTTCACTGCCTTTGAAAAATCCGATCGACGAGCCAAAGAAGACGCCATTTTTCATTTAAAACGGTACAAAGCAGAACCGTAAAGTTACGGTAGAGAGAAATACAATGAAAAAGCCCCTCCACATTTTCTTGGTATTATTAATTGCCATTCTTGGTTCAGTCAATTTAACCCGAGCCGGTTCTCAAAAAATATCACAGGGAGTCTTCTATGGATGCTCGGACCGAAATTATTGGGATAAGATAGAAAGCTATCTCATACAAGAAGATCGAGAGGCATTCGAAAAAGCGCTAAGGGCTGGAATGATAAAAGAGACTTGCGTTTGGCTGGAAACCGGCGAGGAGGTTTTCGTTGTGTTTAGGACTTCTGGCTTGATAAAGGTTCGCCGACAAGGGTAAACAAATGAGTACTGGACACACATGGAAGCTGTTAAATAACGTCGGGGTTCTTCCAAAGGCACTTCCAATCACGGTGTTGAACGACGGAAGCGAATAGAGGTGTTTACCAAAGAAATCAATTGACGGTTTTTCGATTTAGAAAGGAGGACCAAAATGTCCATTTTTACCCGACCACGTCATCCAGAAAATAGTCCTAAATAAGGCCTATCTCTTTATTTTTTATAGGTTTCCAGTAGATGAAAAAGGAAGGAACAAGGAGAGAATTCCGCTCAATTAAGCGTATACCCTCGGGTGCAACTACGCTACCTCTGCGCTACTCCCGCCAAGTAAGATTTCGAAATATTTACACTTTCCCTTGATTGTATCAAGGCGGCATACTCCTCTCCTCTTTCCTGGATTGGGTCATGGATCAAACCTTTCATTAGGAAGGGCCTGTTCCGCTTGCGGCATGGTTTCCGGCGTGCTATCCTCCTATGAATTGATCGAATGACACTCTTCGGAATCGGTTATGATAGAACCCTTCATGGACAAAAACCCGCAATTTCCGACAAGCGTTTTCATCGAAAATTCGGCACATGTCATCGGAGATGTGGAGATCGGAGCATACAGTTCTATCTGGTTCGGCGCCGTGGTCCGGGGAGATGTCCATTATATCCGGATTGGCGAACGGACGAGTATTCAGGACCTTTCCGTCCTACATGTCACACGCTTGACGCACCCCCTTCTTGTCGGCAATGAAGTCACTGTTGGTCACCAGGTCACGCTTCATGGATGTACGGTGGAAGATCGCGTCCTGATCGGGATGGGTGCGATTCTCCTGGATGGGGCCGTCATCGGAGAGGGATCAATCATCGGAGCGGGGTCCGTTGTGACGGAAGGGATGAAGATCCCGCCCGGCTCATTGGCTTTTGGAGCACCTGCTCGAGTCAAACGGGAACTCACACCGGAAGAATCGGCCTTTCTCTCCAAATCCGCACAGAATTATGTCGATCTTTCGCAAATTTATCTGAAACAGGAAGACGCCGCAAACAAATAGACACCGCACTCAAACAAGGTATCAGGACTTCGTAAACTGCTGTGGAAACACATCGAACACGATCTCTGATACGGGAACAACATGAAGGCGTTTACACCGTTTACACTTCAATTCCAGCCCTTGTTGACAGAACCGGGCGATCAGGCTTCCGCAGAAACACCGAAAATCATGAGGATCAGGAGTTTTCTTTGTTGATGATTTCTCTATCGGCTCGTTATGTTTCATCTTAGGGCTCTGTCATCACTCGTACATGATATTGATAGTAGGTACCAATATCATGTACGAGAATACCTGATTGCGATTCTCTTGTCAAGCCCCTTCCTCTCGGCTCTCTCCGGTGAGAGAGCTCCCTTGTGCCTGTACTTGAATCTTGATAAAATCAAGGTCCATCCATGAGGTTGGTGTTGCCACAAGTGAGAGAAATTTATGACGAATCGGCCTCCCCCCCCAGGACCTAAGGCATCAGGAGGCTCTGGGGCCGGTGAAACTGTGGGAGAGGCCTGTTTCCCCGTAGCCTCGACTAATATGCGAACGCGGGCGATCCGGATCTGCTGGCTTGCCTTCCGGATTTCCCTCGACTATTTTCTCTATACAATCTCTTCCTTCTTTCTTTCCAGAGATCGCGGGAAGCGCTGGAAAGAGACCCTCCATAAGAAAAATGCGCTGAGATTGCAACAGACCGCCCTTTCATTAAAAGGGCTGCTGATCAAGGTTGGTCAGTTTATGAGCGCCAGAGTTGATCTTCTGCCGGAGTCCTATACCCAAACCCTCTCGCTTCTTCAGGATCAGGTCCCCCCAGCCCCCTTTCCAGAAATCAAGGCGCGATTTATTGAAGAGCTTGGGGCCTCCCCTTCGTCTATATTTCGGACCTTCAACGAAATCCCCATTGCCTCTGCATCGCTGGGGCAGGTCCATGAGGCGACCCTCAAACCTCTGCAGTCCGGATCCCAAGCGGTCGGGGCACGTGTGGCCGTAAAAATTCAATACCCTCAAATTGAATCCATCGTAGAGACCGATTTAAAAGCCATTCGATCGATTATCTGGGTGGTCCAAAAAATCTTCCCCAGGGTCCGATTTGATATTCTCTATAGCGAGTTTTCAAAGATTGTCCATCAAGAGTTGAACTATGTGGACGAGGCCCATCATGCCGAACAGTTTCGGAAAAATTTCGAGGGAGATGACCGCATCATTGTCCCGAAAGTGATTTGGCCCTTTACGACCAAACGGGTACTCACGCTTCAATTTGTAGAGGGGATCAAGATCAACCGGTTTGACAAAATAAGGGAAGCCGGAATCGATACAACTTCGGTGGCAACCCTCTTAGTGGAATCTTACATGAAACAAATCCTGCAACATCGGTTCTTTCACGGAGATCCGCATCCGGGAAATCTCTTTGTCCAGCCGGGTCCCCGCCTGGTCTTTGTGGATTTTGGCTTGATGCAGGCCATTCCTCCTTCAGTCCACCGGGGTATTGAGAAAATGATCATTGCCATCATCGACCGGGATATTTCAGGAATTACACACGCCCTCCTCGATCTCGGCTTCATTGCCCGGAGTGAAAAGATAGCAGATGTGGAAAATGTGGTCCGTTTTTTTATGGACCGTTACCGGGATATGTCCCCCCGATCGTTTAAAACCATTACCATCACCCAGGTTGCTCAGGATCTTGAAACCCTTTTTCAGGTTTACCCATCCCTTCAAATCCCAAATCATTTTATTCTCTTTGGAAGAACCGCAGGGATGCTCAACGGGCTCTGTTCACAACTCGATCCGAGCCTGAACATCATTGAACTGGCAAAACCCCATGCCAAAAAGTTTATCTCGCCTAGCGATTGGACGAGTGAGATTTTTTCCAGAGGGAGAGAGATTATTTCCTCTCTCCTTGAACTTCCGGTCGCATTGCGAACATTGGTCGACCTCTCCAATCGGGGACATTTCAAGACAGAAATGCACTCGGAGGATCTCACCCAAATTCTGTCAAAGATCTACCGACTCGCTTATCGGACAATCCTCACGGCCTTTATCGTCGCGATGACGCTTCTTCATCGAAATTTCATCCACGATTATCGCAGTCTGGAAGGGATCTTACTGGGGATATCAATTCTATTGTCGTCGCTGATTCTCTTTCTCTCATTCTTCAGGAGGAGGTGATCTTATGCTGCCATCAGATCAATCTATAAGGAGTCTATCTTGAATAAAAAATATCCCTCATCCGATCATACCCGTCATTCAATACAGGTGATATGCCTTGCCCTCCTTTTCTTTTCCTTCCTTACTGTCCTGGGGTGTACCCCGTCTTCCGATAAAACACTTGCCGAAGCAGAACACGCCTATGCGCAGGGGGATTATAATCGTGCCCTTGCCTTGAGCGATGGTCTCCTCCAGAAAGTACCCGACTCTTTTCCGGCCCATCGTATAAAAGCACTCTCTTATGTCGCCCAGGGATCAATCGAGACGGCGTTTAACGGCCTTGAGGGGGTTGAAACACGGTATCCTGCCATGGCCACACCACTTCTGAAAGAGATCGCGATCGGTATCATCAAGCTGTCGCTTTCTCACGAAAACTTATTTGTCCGGAGTGCCGCAATCAAGGCCGTTGGGGAAATGGGAGATCTGAAGTTGAGCGCTCTGATTATTCCGGGTCTGAAGGATTCGCAGACCTTCGTCCGATTCTTTGCAGTTGAATCCATCGGCCTTCTGGGCGGCCCGGATGCCTTAAAGCTCTTCATGGCGGCCGGGAACGATCCGGATGGAATGGTACGCGTCGGGGCCGTGAAGGCCATTGATGACATGGCGGAGGAGAACAACAAAAGCGGGAAGCAGGACGGCGCTGCACTGAATCAACTTCTCGCTACATTTACAGATGATGGCGATATTACCGTCCAGCTATTCTCGCTCGCTGCAATGGCAAAGTGGGGTGATCAAGAGGCCTCTCAAAATATGTTAAAGATCATCCGAGGGCTAACCTCCAATGAGAGATTCGCCGGAGCAGCCGCCCTCGGACGAAGTAAGAAGAGCGAGGCGGTACCACTTCTGGTCGATTTTATTACGGACCCTGAAGAATCGCTCCGGATGTACGCGGCTGAAGCGATGGGGGATATTGCCTCAGGTGATATCTATGATCCTTTGGTGAAAGCCCTGTCCGACCCGGCCTCTTCCGTCCGGGCCGCGGCAGCCACCTCCCTTGGAAAACTGGGGGACAAACGGGCCATTCCACACCTGTCAAAATTGCTCAAAGATACCGATGCCGTTACCCGGGTTTCCGTTGCCGAGGGACTTCATTATCTGGGTCAGGAGAGGTTCTCCATCTTCCGGGACGCCATGACAGAAGAAGACTACGCCATTCGCCATTTCACGATCGGCTCACTTCGGAGAACAGGGGGAGAAAAGGCACTCCGGCTATTGTCCATGGCGATGCAAGACACGGCGCCGCGAGTCCGGATCGCCACGATCCGGGCTCTGGGAGAAATTGGGGGAATTAACGTACTGCCACTCCTCAGAGAAGGCATGAAAGACCCCGATCTTGCTGTTCGGACTTATGCTGCAGGGAACGTCGGACGGCTCTTGAACAAGGCCTCGGGGGCATCATTAAAAAAGACGTCAACAGAATAAACAAACGAAGGTACGTAACGGTTCAGCTTGCCTAGGAGCCTGTTGGAGAAATAGGATCGTAACGAGGTGAATGGAAAATAGAGCCCATTTTTCAGGTGATTTGAGGCGAATAGCCCCGCTATTTAACAAGAATCACCTGAAAAATGGGCCTGTTTGCCATCACCGCAGTAGATTCTCATTTCTCCAACAGGCTCCTAGATAAGGCTTCAGGGCAAGGCGCGAGGAGCGCAGAACCGGAGCGTACATTCTGTACGTGAGGATTCGAGCACCACAGCAACGCAGCCATGGAGCCTTAGATAGGTGAGCTGGATCGTTACGTCATCCGGCTTCTGATAATTCTGTTCTCACATCTTTATATAGCGTCGTCCGGTTACGGCCTTCTTGTTTCGAGGCATACAGGGCACGGTCTGCAGAGGAAACTAAATCTTCCTGCCGCGTTGCATCTTCCGGTTGTCCGCTGACTCCAATGCTGACGGTCATTGTCATCTTCTGGCCTTTCCATAAGGCGGGGGTCGATTCCACGGCCTTTCTGATCCGTTCCGCCATCCGAAGGGCTCGCATTGTGTCTGTATTGACCAGGAGGACCACAAACTCTTCCCCACCATAACGGGCAACGATATCGACCTTCCGGACCAGCTTTGTCAAAATGTTTGAAACCTTTCTGATCACGGCATCCCCCGCCGGATGGCCGAAGGTATCATTGACTTTCTTAAAGTGATCGATGTCGATCATCAAAAGAGAACACGGCTCGGGATGGCGGTTTACACGGTCAAACATTTCTAAAAGACGGTCCTGGAAACCGCGAAAATTCAGAAGACCGGTCAGCTCATCTGTGACGGAAAGCCGCTCCATCTTTGCATGGGTCTTCGCCTCATTAATTGAGATGGAGACATAATTACACATAATTTTGAGGACGTGGCGGTTATACGTTGTGAATGCGTCCCCCTTCCTGGAAGAAAAAAGAACCACCCCGATCACCCCCTCCTCGGCTTCCATCGGAAGACCCAGAAAAGAATGGGAAGGAAGACGGATCTTGCACCCGTCCGGGAAAATTTTATTCTCTTTACGGCGGGAAAAAAGAGACGGTTCCATTCGGGCATACAACGTGTTTGAAAAGGCAAGTTCCTGACGATTTTTAACAATCAGAGTGAGCAAACCGTTCGTGAGCGGAAAAGAATGGCCTATAATCTCCGTATCATAACCATCAACGGCTTTGACCGCCATCCGGCGTTCTCCCTCTTCAACCAGAAAAATGAAGCAGGTATCAAAATCAATTATTTTTTTTGCAGATGCAATCGTTACCTTCAGACGATAGTCCAGATCCAGTTGCGACCCTACATTTTTTGTAAAGTCGAGCAAGGTCAAATGCTCCTTTGTCTGATCCTTCAAGCGCTGCTGCCCCCGGTAATATTGGAGAACACGGATGACCTCTTTTGCAATATGTTCTATTAATTTCTTGTCCCCTTCGGAAAAGGCATGGGCTTTCACACTATCAATACAGACGAGTCCTTCCAGCCTGTCTTGATCCATGATGGGGACAACGATAAGAGAACCGATGGGAACCGATCCGTCGTCGTAACTCAGGCGCTCTTTGTGATTTTGAAGATCCGAAATCGAGACGGTCTTCCCCGCCTTTGCAATCCAACCCAGAATACCCTCTCCAAGCCGAACCCCCTTGTCTCGATTGACCCCGATGTGGTCCTCTCTTCCCTGCGCCCCACAAACCCAAAGACGATCCTTTTCGGGATTGTAAAACATGATCACAGCCCGGGTAACCTCCGTACGGCTTGCCAGAACCACGGACAAGAGGTTCTGGAGATCCGCTTCCATTTGCTCTGCATATACGAAGGCTTCTTCCTGTTTTTTTTCCTCGAGTAGACGAGCCGCGCTTCCACTCTCATCAGAATCCAAGGGAAACTCCAATGAGGCAACACCATCCTGAATCCTTTGGTATTGTTCCTGAAGGACTTCTTTTTCCAACAGTTGTGATCGGAGGAAGAACCGCACAATCGGCGGGATCAGGGCGAGGATCATAAACGGTATCAACAAACCTATGGAGATCCCCTCTTCCGGCGGGACAAGGAGGAGAGGGGTCACTTCAAGAAATATGATTCCTGCAACGACAACCATATTTCGGGTAAAATCAATATGAAGCGCAGAGAGCAAAACGACAAGAATATAGGCGGAAAGAAAAGGGGAATGGATGCCGCCCGTTACCCCGGAAACAGCGTGGATCAAGAGAAGCACAAGCCCTGAGGCTTCGATGTCCATCAGCCCGGGAGAAGGTTTCCTCTTGATCCGCTCATAAACAAGTGGAAACGAAAGTGTGACAAAAATAAGCCACCAGAGAAACCGACCCGTTGTATAGATGCCGGTGGGGACCAAAATCCCGACAGCAGAAAAAAGAAACAGGATGGATAACGCAAGAACCCTCAAGCAAATCTCTCCAATGATTTTTTAAAAATGCAAAGAAAAGGATAATCCTCTTCTGGCTGATAGACAACCTGAACCAGTTCCCATTTTTCTTCTCCAAGAAAATTGAGCTGGTTCTCAATCTGGACTTCTGCCAGACGTGCTGTCTTATACTCCCATTTTCCCAAGGGATAAGGCCTCCAGGAATAAACTTTCTCCGGAATGACAAATTTCCATAAAGGCATTAGACATCAAGTTTAAAAAAGTTCTTGACCTGTCTTCTCCGGATGAGTTGCTTAAGTTGATCCACTTTGAGGCGCGCCGCCTCTTCTCCCCTCTGGATCGCCTCTTTGTACCGCCAGAAGTCTGACCAGTGAATGTCATCTATCTTGGGAGAGATTACAAGGTCCGCTTGCAATACCTGCAGTCTGGAGAGGGCTCGTCGTGTAATTTCACCCGACCTGAGAACGATATCGAGCCCACTGTTGAGACGATCTGAAGATTTTTTTTCTTCTGATATATCGACGGCAATGGTGAAATTCGCACCAAGTTGCCTTAAGGGTTCTACCGGAACCTGGTTGACCCAACCTCCATCGATTAACAATGAGCCCGCAAGTTTGATTGGAGGGAAAACACCCGGAATCGCGCAACTGGCCGCGACGCTCTCTCTCATCGGACCTTTGGTCAAGACCACTTCCTCCCCTCCGATGAGATCTGTTGCAACGGCCGCGAAAGGAATCACCGTGTCATCGATTTCTTTTTCATCCAGGAGCTGACTGAGTTGGTCAAGAAAATCCCCTTCGGGAATGAAGGAAGTGCGCTGCAGGGAAATTCCCCAGAATATTCCCTTTTGAAGATAAGACCGGATACTTGAAATAAAATCCGTTGTTTTTTTCTGCTCGTAGTGTTTTTTAATAAAAAATATTTTCGTGCGTCTAAACTGACTGCTTCTCAAAAACTTGATGACCCGGTCACGAACCGGATCCACATGCGGGTTCTGGGCATACATGGCGCCGATGATGGAACCAAAGCTCGTTCCCGCAATCAGGTGGAACGAAATCCCTTCTTCCTCAAGCACCTTCAACACACCAAGATGCGCGATCCCTTTTGCCCCGCCTCCGCCGAGCGCCAACCCAACTTTTACAAAAGGTGTCATTTTTTCCTATATGCCTACTCCCCTTCTTTCTTCTCTGCCACTGCCTCGGATCCTTTCTTCCGGGCTTTCGCCTCAATAGAAGCCGCACGTACAATCAGGCGTTTGCTTCTCCGCTGGACCCGCTTCAGCTTCTTCCTGAGTCCTCGTTCCTGCACCACGTCTTTAGATACATCTTCTTTTCCCAAGCTGAGCTTTAAAACCTTAATACGCTTCTCAAGTTTACTGACCACTGTCACTTTTTTTGCCGCCATTCTTCCCTCCGATAAAAATACGATACCATTCCGTTCACTTTTTCCGCCGGACCAGGTAAATCAAGCATTGAAAAATGCAACGGTTCTTGTCAAACCTTCTTGCAGCGATACCCGCGGCTCCCAATCAACCGCTTTATTAAGTTTCTGCCAATCGAGGACGCTGCGGACCTGTTCTCCCTTTTTTTCCGGTCCGTGAATTTCCTTCATCGTGGAAGCCGTTATGTCCAGGAGGTGTCGATACAGCTGGTTCTCCGAGGTTTCATGTCCCGTTCCCACATTAAAGGTCCCCGCAAGCTCGTTATTGATGACCGCCATGTTGGCATCGACCACATCGTCCACAAAAATATAATCGCGGGTCTGCATTCCATTGCCATTGATGACGACTTGTTCTTCTTTCAGCATCTTTTGCGTGAAAACAGCCACAACACCGGCCTCTCCGTGGGGACCCTGCCGAGGGCCATAGACATTACTGTACCTTAAAGTCGTATATTCCAGGCCGCTGGCCCTTCGATAGTAATACAGGTAATGCTCGCTCGACAGCTTACTCACCCCATAGGGAGTCAGCGGGTGGGTGGGATGGCCCTCCGGGGCGGGAAAGAGATCCTGTTCCCCGTAAACTACGCTGCCGGACGAGGCAAAGACAATCCGCTGGGTCCCATGCCGAATGGCTGTATCAAGGAGATTCAAGAGGCCAAGGATGTTCGTCTGCGCGTCAAACGCCGGATCATCCCCCGATCTTCGAACGTCCGTCTGGGCCGCGTGGTGGCTAATGATTTCAGGCTTCTCTTTCTGGAAGACCCGCTCAACCCGCCTCGCATTGAGGATATCAACTTTATAAAAGGATGCCTCTTTGTTAATATTGTTTTTCTTCCCGCTGGAAAGATTATCAACAACAACCACCTGATAGCCTTCCTGAATAAGGCGGTCCACCAAGTGGGAACCGATGAAGCCAGCACCACCGGTCACGAGTATCTTCATGTTTACTTTATCCCCAATGTTCTATTCGTCGCTTCCGCTTCAACTTTCTTAAAATAAACCAGAAACTCCGCATTCCCTTTTTGACCCAGTATAGGAGAGGGAGTCGTTCCGACAACTTCCAGACCCCAAGCGTCCGCTTTGCCGCAGATCCGAGCCAGAACCTCTTGGTGTTTCTCAGCACTCCTGACGATGCCGCCTTTTCCAACTTCTCCTTTTCCAACCTCGAATTGCGGTTTAACCAGGGGAATCAGTACCGCATCCACATGCAATAAAGGGAGGATGCAGGGGATTACCTTTTCAAGAGAAATAAAGGATACATCCACGGTCGCCAGATCAATCGGGGCCGGAATCAAGGCTGCCGGCAGGCTCCGAATATTCTGCCGTTCGATAACGACCACGCGCGGGTCCTGACGGAGCTGCCATGCAAGTTGGCCATAACCGACATCAATCGCGTAGACCTTTTCTGCCCCCCTCTGAAGGAGACAATCAGTGAATCCCCCCGTGGAAGCACCCACATCAATCGCCACCTTTCCGGCAACATCAACACAGAAGGTCTTAAGGGCCCATTCCAACTTGCAACCGCCCCGACTGACATAAGGGAAGGCCTTTTTTTTAACGACAATCTCCGCTTCGATCCGAACACGGAGACCGACCTTATCTGCCTTTTCCCCGTCTACGATTACCGCGCCGGAGAGGATGAGCGCCTTTGCCCTTTCACGGCTTTCTGCAAGGCCACGTGAATGAAGGAGGATGTCCAGCCGCTCCTTCACTGATTTGTAACGATTCAGCACATCCCTTATTCTCGAACAGCTGTTTTATCGGATCGGAGACCGCTTTCCGACACGGATTCTCCGGTCAGGGTCTTCATCGGACCTCTGACAAAATTAAGTGCCAGGCTAGAAATACTTTCAGGGTCCAAGCCATTATTTTTATGAAGGATTTTTTGCGCGCCGTGCTCAATGAATTGGTCCGGAAGCCCGATCCGTTTGATATCAACCTGCGGCGCTCCTTTCTCGACCTTCGCGGCCTCAAGAGAAGAAAGCACGGCCTCGCCAAATCCACCCGCCAGTACCTGTTCTTCCAGCGTAATCAACTTGGAACAACGATTTGCAACCGTAACGAGCAACTCGTGGTCAATCGGCTTGATGAACCGGGCATTCACAACCCCGGCAACAATCCCTTCCCGCTCCAGGATGCCTGCGGCTTCTAGTGCGGGATAAACCATATTCCCGATCGCAACCAGAGCAACATCCCATTTCTCCACCAGGTCTCCTCTCAGTATCTCTCCCTTCCCTATCGGAAGGACCATCATTCTCTCGTCGAGCGGAACACCGATTCCTTCTCCTCTTGGATATCGGATGGCCACCGGACCCTGATGCTTCAGAGCGGTCGTCAACATGTGTTGGAGTTCATTCTCATCCTTGGGAGCCATGAGGGTCATATTCGGGATCCCTCTCAGATAGGAGATATCGAAGACCCCGTTGTGTGTCGGGCCGTCTGCCCCAACCAGTCCGGCGCGGTCGAGGCAAAAAACAACTGGCAGATTCTGCAGGGAAACGTCGTGGACAATCTGGTCAAAAGCCCGCTGTAAAAAGGTTGAATAGATGGCGACCACCGGACGAAGCCCGTCGGCCGCCATGCCGCCAGCCATCGTCACCGCATGTTGCTCCGAGATACCGACATCATAAAAACGGTCTGGAAACTCTTTCGAAAACGCCGTCAGGCCTGTCCCCGCGGGCATAGCAGCCGTGATTGCGACAATTTCCGCATTCTCCCTGGCCAGTCGGATCAGGGAACGGGAAAAGATACTTGTATAGGAAGGAATGCTCCCCTTCTTTTTCGTGACCCCTGTCGATAAATCAAATGAAGGGGTTCCATGAAACGCCGCCGGGTCCGCTTCCGCCGGACGATAGCCTTTTCCCTTTTTTGTGATGACATGGATCAGCAGGGGGCCGTCCAGTTGCTTGATGTTGTCAAATGTCGTTAAGAGATGATCCAGGCGGTGCCCGTCAATCGGCCCGACATATCGAAATCCGAGTTCCTCAAAAAGGTGTCCGGGAACGATCATCCCCTTGACCGATTCCTCGGCACGTTTGGCCGCCCTTAGCATCGGCTCGCCGATCTTCGGTATATTTTTCAGAAGGGTTGCCGTTTCACTCTTGACCTTTGTGTAGAGCGGCCCCGTGATAATTCGATTCAAATAAGCGGAAAAGGCACCGACGTTCGCAGAAATCGACATCTCATTGTCGTTCAGGACGACAATGAGATTCCGCTTCAGGGCCCCGGCATGATTGAGCGCTTCATAGGCCATTCCGGCAGTCATAGAACCGTCTCCGATGATGGCGATCACATGGTATTTTTCTCCATGATGATCCCGTGCCTCGACCATCCCGAGTGCGGCGGAAATAGAGGTTCCCGCATGTCCGGCACCGAAGGTGTCATAGGGACTTTCCGCTCGTGAAAGAAAACCGCTGATACCCTGATACTGTCGTAATGTCGAAAACTGCTCCCGCCTTCCGGTCAACAACTTGTGCGGATAAGCCTGGTGCCCCACATCCCAGACAAGCCGGTCCTGAGGTGCATCAAAACAGGTATGTAATGCAATGCAAAGCTCAACCGCCCCAAGGCTTGCCCCAAGATGCCCTCCCTTTTCAGAAATAACCTGAAGGATTTCATCACGGATCTCCTGTGCCAATTGAGGAAGATCCTCCCTTGGAATCTTCTTCAAATCACTCGGCGCGTCTATTTTATCTAATAACCGCAAAACATTTTCCCCAAGAAAATTTATACTTCATACTTTGTAACGACTCAGATCGCCCAGATTTTTCTTCAGGGCAAGACACGAGGAGCGCAGAACCGCAACGTATGGTTCATACGTGAGGACTCGAGCACCACAGCAACACCGCCCTGAAGGAAAAGGTGGATGAGCTGAGTCGATACGTTTTATTTTTTTCGATCCACCATATATGCTGCAATCTGACGCAAGGGGCCCGCCTCCGGGCCAAACCCTTCCAAGGCCGCCACGGCATCCTGAATATGTATGTTTGCCTCTTTTTTTGAACGCTCCAGACCCAGAAATCCGGGATAGGTCCATTTTTCTTTTGACTGATCCTGACCGACTGATTTCCCCATCAAGGCTTCATCTCCCTCCACATCAAGAATATCGTCTGCAATCTGAAAGGCCAGGCCTGCCTTCTCTCCAAACCGGGTCAAGGCGGTTAGTTTTTTAGGGCCAGCGCTCCCCAAAATCCCCCCGATCCGGATAGAGGCCCGGAATAATGCTCCCGTTTTAAGCGAGTGAATTTTTGCCAGCTTTTCCAGGTTGATCTCCTCCCCACCCTGGGACTCAATATCAAGCAACTGTCCTCCCACCATTCCCGTGCTTCCACATGCCGCACCCAATTCAAGGATGACGGATAATACCCGCCTTGGGGAGAGCGACCCGGCCAGACCTTTTTCGGCCAGCAGGGTAAAGGTCGAGGTCAAGAGCGCATCTCCCGCCAGGATTGCAGTGCTTTCACCAAACACCTTATGATTGGTCAGTTTTCCCCGCCGATAGGTATCGTTGTCCATGGCAGGGAGGTCGTCATGGACCAGAGAATAAGTATGCATCAATTCAATCGCAGCCGCAAAGGGGAGTGCTGTTTCAACATTTCCTCCCACGGCTTCGCAGGCCGCAATACAGAGAATCGGTCGAAGCCTCTTCCCCCCGGCAAACAAGGAATACCGGACCGCTTCATGGATCAGTGCAGGTTCACATGACGCCCTCGGCAAATACGATTGGAGGAGGCGATCGACCTCTTCCTTTCGCCTCGACAGATAGGCTTGAAGCGGATCCAGATTCGCAGGTCGGGCCCCATTCAAAGACTTATTCTCGGAGATCAGGACCTCAGGCACAATAGTAGAGGACGATACGCTGGGTGAAACTGCCCCATCCTTACTCATTAGGTCCTCTTTCCTCTGATGGATGACCTTCTACAAGACCAAAAGGGCGCAGGCCTTTTTTCCCCTTTTTGTCTTGAATAAGAACTTCCACCTTTTTTTCAGCCTCTTCAAGCACTTTGAGGCAATTTTTCGAAGACCGGATTCCGTCTTCAAAAATCTTGAGAGAATCTTCCAGGGGAAGATCCCCTTTTTCAAGCAACTTGACCGCCTCTTCCAGACGGGAGAGAGCCGTTTCAAATTTCAGATGCGCCACATGAGCTCCACAAGAAAAACGTAACTTCTGAGAGTATACAAGGACCCGACAAGAGGTCAAGTCCTTTTTAATTGGATGGTTTGGTCTTGGTGCAATGGGTAACGATCTGTGTAGTCCACTTGGATAAAGAACACAATGGCCGATCTGAAACCAAAATATCTTATTCTGAACGTCCATGCAGGATGTTTTTAGAGGAATGCGCCGAAAGCGCACCGGCTTTATGTTTTTTACTGTGACCCTGCCGGGCAAACGAGGTCGTTACGATGTGAATCGAAAATAGAGACCCGTTTGTCTATGACTTGAGCCGAATATTTCCACTATTTAACAAAATGCATTTTAAAAGTGGCCTATTTTCCATCGACGCAGTTGATTCTTCATTCCTCCGACAGGCTCCTAAACCTTCAAGACCGGCAGGTCAAAAGTGAAAACCGCTCCCTCATTTTTTTTGTTCTTGACCGTAACATTACCACCGTGTAATTCAAGAATTCTTTTTACAATTGCCAAACCCAGTCCCGCATGCGAACCGTCACTCTTGCGGCTCTTTTGCTTCCGGTAAAAGCGATCGAAAATATAAGGAAGATCCTCAGTATGGATACCCGATCCGGTGTCACTCACCTTGACAATAAGGCGCTTATTATCGGATGAGAAGGGTCCTTCCATTAAAGCCAGCTCAACGCGCCCACCCTCCGGGGTGTGCCTGAGCGCGTTCTCGATAAGGTTCTCCAAAACTCGTTGAATCATCCCGATGTCGCCAATGGCAAGGGGCATTTTCCGGCGATAATCGGACGCGATGTCGACCTTTTTTTTCTGAGCTGTAAGCTTAAATTTCTGGATGACATCCTGTATCAATTCTCCCATCGAAAATTCCGAGGGATCTAAAAGCTTTTGATAGGAGTCGAGCTTGGCCAGTTCGAATAGTTCTTCGATAAGCACCCCAAGTCGCTTACTGTGCCGTAAGGCAATCTGTAGATACTCCACCTTCTCCTTTTCACTCAAGGTCTCTTTTTTAATCAGCAAGGTTTCCAGATAACCGTTGAGTGAGGCAAGAGGCGTCCGTAAGTCATGCGAGACATTTGCCACCATTTCCCGCCGGAGCGCATCGGAACGGTTGAGCTCTTCCCACTGTTAATCGATGTGATCGGCCATCAGATTAAAATACCGACCCAGTTGGTCGATCTCATCTGACAGCATTTTTCCGAATCGGTAACGTGAGTTCAGATCCCGCTTGAACTGACCCTTTGTATAGTGAAGGATCACTTCTGAGAGCGTCTTCAATCTTTTGGTAAACAGTCCAAAAGTAAGCAAACCTGCAATCAGGGCAATAGAAAGACTGGTCACCAAGCCGATAACGCTGGTCCGGATCGCGTAACTCCCCTTGATCATTTCAACAACACTGTCGAATGCTTTGCCCCCGAGAATCACATAGAGAAATCCTTCGTTGAGGCCGTTTGCGGAAACCGGTGCGACTGAGAATATCTTCTTCCGGTGGGGATGCCTCGGGTCATCGCCGTAAAAAGGGAATTCCAAGGCCTGTCCCTGCGTTGAAAGGAAGGTTTGAATCGGATCCAGGTCCACCACATCTCTTTTGATCTTATCTTTTGCTGCGGAATAGGCCAGGATCTTTCCACGCTGATCAAGGAGATAGACCTCGATGTTTGGATTGATGACCATCAACATGTGAAAGATATTTTCCAGCGCAAGCCGATTGATCTCATTATCTTTCACCAACAAGGATTCTTTCGCGATATTGCCTGCAAGACGAAGATTGAGCTTTTGCGTGATTTCTTGATGATAGTTTTGGGCCGAGATGCGAACAAGATATAAAAAGAGCGCACCACTGAATGCAACAAAAAGAAAAAGCACACAGGCTAATTTGCTATAGAGCGTTCTGAAAAACATGGACCGCTTTCTTTTTATTTTTTCCATGGGACTTAAGGGATTTCTTCGTCCGAAAACTTATAACCGACTCCCCAGACGGTGAGGATATAACGCGGTTCGGAAGGGTCGCTCTCTATCTTCGATCGGAGTCGGTTGATATGAGAATTAACGGTATGTTCATAACCGTCATGCCCGTAACCCCACACCCTGTCGAGTAGTTGGGAACGATTATAAACATGTCCTGGATTTTTCATAAAAAACCAGAGCAGGTCAAATTCCTTTGCCGTGAGATCGATGAACTCTCCGTCGCGCTTGACCTGACGCTTCCTCTCGATCACCTCTATCCCGCCAGCATGAATCACCTTAGGTTCCTCATGAGAACTTTTCTTTTTGGCCATGTCGGTCCGCCGCAAAATGGCTTTAACCCGCGCAAGCAGTTCACGAACACTAAAAGGTTTCGTTAAATAGTCGTCTGCCCCCATCTCCAAACCCAGGATTCGGTCGAGTTCATTCGTCCTGGCCGTCAGCATTAAGATTGGAGTGTCATTCTCCTTGGCCTGGATGCGGCGGCAAATCTCTAAACCATCAACACCCGGAAGCATAAGGTCGAGAATCAAAAGGTCGAATGAATCTGCTTCCAGCAGGGCCAAACCCACCGTCCCGTCTTCAGCAATCTCGACTTCACAATCAGAATCGCGAAGGTGCAAGGCCACCAAGTTAGCAATATCTTCATCGTCTTCTATGACGAGAATTCTACGCATATTTCTTATTTTTTCCTTTCCATGCGACTCTCCCCTGAAACGCTGGAAGGCAGAAATCGTAATCGGATTCTAACTGAAGCGGCTATCCCCCGGAGAATGCCGGAGGACAAACAACACAACATTTTTACAGCCCAGAAACCCCACCCGAGCCACCTGTTCCCTGATTAGTTATAAACGGGGCATTCGGAATTCCAGGCGTACCGGGTGTGCCTCCATTACCCATCAATTCTATCAGCTCATCATTGGCCTCTGTACCGGCATTATAGGCATTTAAAAAGTATGTATAGGCCCCCGATGCGACGGGGATATCTATTGCATCCAGGCCCAAAAAGGCATCGTTGGTCGGCAATAACATAGAGACCACGGATAATTTTGTATTTCCTGTAGCGGCATCTGCATTCAAATTTACCGTGACACTTGAACCCGCCAACAAGGGTGCTGCTGAATCGGTGTAGGTCGCGGTAATCGTATCCAGATCTGCCTTCAGATCAGTTAAGTCACCCCCTTCAGCCATTTTTTGGAGACCCAGGCTGGCGGTTACGCCAACATCATATAGGTTTCCTGTTGAATCATGCGCCGACACAAGTATGGGAGTAAATGCCATTCCATGAGTAAGGTTTGTGATGGTTACGGACAAGTCCTGAGCACTCACTTGCGCAGAACTTAATGATGCAGCAATGAGAACTGCAGTCGCTAATCGTTTCATATGAACCTCCATGTTTAAAGTTGAATAACCCTACAAAAATAGGGGGTTAAAATCACAGAGTTATCACGAATTTATAATATTTCAGTAACAGACCGGAAAATAAAGAAGTAGAAGATTGAACCTCCCCTGAAAATTTGGACACTCAGTTAAGTCGGTATTATGGGACTAAAGAAACCGCCAGAGGGGAAAGATAAGCGTTCAAAACAGGAGAAAATATGACGCTGAATTTAAGAGAGATGCAGTTCGGAATCGAGAAAAACCAAGGCAGACAGTTTCGGAGATAACCGAGGATTGGGGATAAGTGGAGATCTGATCTATCGTTGGCGAAACAGGCCTTTTTTAGCGGGTCAAGAGGAGAACCATCGGAGAAGACAAAACATTCTTACTTATCCCCCTCCCACACGATCAGGATTTTGGAGAGAAATTCTCAGAGACACGAAAAAGGGCGGTTCGCCACTGATCAAGAGTAAGAGTTCAAGTTCTCTGCCGAGGATCGCTCCAGTTTATCTTTACGTTTCCTCACCAATAAGATGGATCAGCACCGTCCTGAGATGTCCGTCCGTACGATGCTCATAAAGGAAGATCCCTTGCCAGGTGCCGAGGGCCGGCCGACCGCTTCGGACGGGGATGGACAGCGATGTCGCTGTAAGCGCCGCGCGGATATGCGCGGGCATGTCATCCGGCCCTTCCGTTGTGTGACGGAATAGGGGATCCCCCTGAGGGACCAGACGGTCGAAGAATCGCTCCATATCCAGAAGCACCTCCGGGTCATAATTTTCCTGGATCAACAACGAGGCCGAGGTATGCTGGATATACAAGGTCAAAAGGCCACATTGAATAGGGTCCGATTTCATCCAAGAGTCAATCTTTTCGGTCAGATCATAGAGCTTCCGTCCGGAGGTCTGTATCGTAATCTCGCCGGCGATCTGTCTCATGACGCATCCTCAACTTCCTTCCCCTTTTCGACGACGGTACACGTCACCCTACCCTGATGAAGCGTCAGTCGAAGACGATCGCCCCGATGGACCTCTGTGGCATCCCGGATAATCTTCAGAGAGGGAAGTTTTTGGGTAATGCTGTAGCCCCGGCTCAATATGTTCAAGGGGCTTAAGAGATGCAGTTGCTCCATCTGAGCCAGGAGCGTGCTTCGCCCCTGATCAATGAATCCTCTCCCCTCTTTTAACAGTTGCCCGTTTAACTGATTAAGCCGTTGTCGCTTTTCCTGAAGGCGGTAAATCGGGTTCAAATGAAAAAGTCCCTGGTGGCTCCGAATCAGGCTCCCGCGGTGGATCTCCAATGCCCGCGCCATGGACTGCTGAAGGCGGATGACCAATTGGCTCAGTCGGTCTCGGGCATGACCGATCCTTCGGGAGGGATCGCTGAGGAGCCGTAAGGCAATTTCGCGCTTGTTTTTCGCATCCTCAATTCTCGTCCGGATCAAGGCGACCAAGTCCTGTTCCAGAAGTACAAACTTCTCCAGGGTCAGGCGAACACGCCGGGCCACTTCTTCCGCGGCAATCGATGGGGTGGGGACGCGAAGGTCTGAAACATAATCAGAGATCGTCGTATCGGTTTCGTGGCCAATGGCCGTCATCACCGGGAGCACAGACCGGAAGATCGCACGCGCCACATCCTCTTCATTAAACACGGCAAGATCTTCAAGCGATCCCCCACCCCGTGTAAGAATCAGTAGCTCAGGCTGTTGCGAGGCCGGAAGGCCGTTCACGGCATCCAGTGTTTCCACAATTTCCCCGGCCGCCCCCTCTCCCTGAACGGGAACAGGATAAACGGTGATTTGAATCGGAAGCTTCGCCTCCTGAAAAACCCGAAGGATGTCCCGGAGGACCGCCCCCGTGGCTGAGGTCAGAAGACCGATCCGGAGGGGGAATTGCGGGATTGTTTTTTTTCGCTCGACGTCAAAAAGGCCTTCCCGGCGAAGAGCCTCTTTCAAGGCCTCAAAGGCGGCCTGGAGGGCGCCGCTTCCCCTCGGCTCGATATAGTCAACAATAAGCTGGTAGTCGCCCCGCGCCTCGTAGAAGGTAAGGTGACCCCGGATCAGGACTGATTTTCCCTCTTTTGGGGTAAATTTAAGAAAACGCCCCTGCGCCCGGAAAATGATCGTCCTGATCTGCGCGGAAGCGTCTTTCAAAACAAAATAAAGATGGCCGGAGGCCGGCAACCTCAAATCAACCACCTCCCCTTCGACCCAGACATTGGAAAATGTCTGCTCTGCCGCCACCCGAATACGGGTGGTCAGTTCGTGAACTTTAAGGATTTTTTGACCCGGCCGGTCTGTCTGAAACATTTAATCTTCTCTATAATATGAAGGCTCTTCTTCTACGGACACATCACATCTCTACTGGCGCGCCTTATCTCTCTCCCGCCAACGCCGAAGCCGCTCGGCAATGTCTTTTTCTTTTCCCTGATTTGACGGTGTGTAGAAAACCTTCTTCTCCGGCAGATATTTTTGAGGGGTGTAATGGTCTGGAAAATCATGCGGATAGAGGTAGCCCGTACCTCTCCCCAGCTGTTTCGCCCCGGAATAGTGGGCGTCTTTAAGCGCCGCGGGAACCGCCATCACGCGGCCCGACGAGATCTCACTGAGGGCCAAGTCTATCGCAAGATAAGAGGCATTGCTCTTTGGCGCTGTAGCAATATAGATCGTCGCTTCCGCCAGGGGGATTCTCCCCTCCGGCATTCCAATGGCCTCCAGGGCATGAAACGCCGAAACAGACACGCGAAGGGCTTCAGGGTCCGCATTTCCCACATCCTCGGCGGCACAGATCATCAGACGGCGAGCGATGAAAAGGGGATCTTCCCCCGCATAGATCATTTTTGCGAGCCAGTACACCGCCGCATCCGGATCTGAACCTCGCATGCTCTTGATAAAGGCTGAAATCGTGTCATAGTGGCTCTCTTGATCCTCATAAACCAGCCCCTTCTTTTGAATCGATTCTTCTGCGACGGACAGATCAAAATAGATCACTCCCTCCACATCGGGGGGCGTCGTCGTCACGCCGATTTCAAAGGCATTGAGAAGCCGCCGGGCATCTCCTTCGGTCATCTGAATGAGATGACGCTCGGCCTCTTTTGAAAGGCGGATCTTTAATTTTCCAAAACCGCGCTCCGGGTCACGGATCGCCCGGTCAATCAGGCCTTGAAGGGCTTCATCCGGCAGCGGTTTGAGTTCCACAATTTGTGACCGTGACGCTAGAGCGGGAATAATCGAAAAGAAGGGATTTTGTGTTGAAGCCCCGACAAGGGTAATGTTACCTTTTTCAACATCAGGGAGGAGGGCCGACTGCTGAACCTTGTTGAAACGATGGATTTCATCAATCAGCAACAGGGTTTTTCGGCCTGTGGCGGTCTTTTCCTTTCGTGCCGCGGCAACGACCCGACGAATATCGGCGATGCCAGAGGTGACGGCGTTTAAATCAGAGAAAACCGCCTCGCTATATCTTGCGATCAGGTAGGCCAGGCCTGTCTTACCACAGCCCGGCGGGCCAAAGAGGATGAGGGAGGAGACCCGGTCCGCCGCAATAGCGCGACGGAGAAACTTTCCCGGGGCCATAAGATGTTCCTGTCCGACAAACTCCGAGAAGTCGCGTGGTCGTAAACGCCAAGCCAGAGGGGAAGCTGCGTCAAGAGGTAAAATCATAGGAAGCTCTGATTAAGTCTGGGTTGAATTCTTCGGAAGATAAAAGGTTTCTATTTAAGGCGCAAATCGTAGGGAATAGCTTGCTATTGTCAAGACTTGAAACGCAAAAGAGGGACATTTTTGCCCTGAAAAAACAATTCATGACTTATTCAGAGGTTCCGACAATGACCTCTCGGATTAAGATCCATTAATAGACTGTCATATCGACCAATTTGTAGATATTTTAAGGAACTGCACCCCTATGAATGATTCAAGGGTGAAGGCCAGAGCAGTCTTGCTCCGGCTTAGACAGGGAGTCAAACAGGCAGAGAAAATAAAGCGACAGAAAGGCCCCCGCATTGCCGTAAGGGCGATCAGCTCAAACCTGTTTGATTAGGTGGGCACCAAGATGAAGACGTCAGGCTTTTCCACTTGGGGCGGAACGTGCACACAGTCTTCTTGGACTCGGCTCCCTTGCTGTCGATGTTAGGCTTGACGACTAACCACTTACGCACAATGCAGGGACACCCTTTCGTCTGTAAAGATCCTATCAAAGTTGAAATGAAATTTCAAGAAGAAGACGGACCCTCTAACTTAAACGCGTCAAACTGTTCTTCAATACTCTCAATAAGGTCTCTTGTCTTTCCCCCGATCACGGCGGCGCGCTCTTTCTGGTCCGATCTCAACTGAAAGAGTTCATGCGTAATGTTGATCGAGGTGAGAATAGCCAGCTTTGAAAGCAGATTATCCGGTGTATGCGCCGCAATCTCTCCCATCTTCTCGTCGACATAGGAAGCCAGCGCTTTAACATATTCCTCATCAGCATCTCCCCTTAAGGTATACTTATTCCCAAATATTTCGACTTGAAGTTTATTCCCCAATCAACGCTTCCTCATCCGGAGTGCAGACTTCTTTTTCAAGATGGTCGAGTTTACCCAAAAGGGCCTCTATTCGGAGACGAACCTTGCCGCGCTCCTCATGGAGGGCCTGGAATTCTTTTTCGCGCTGATCCAGCCTTGTTTCCAGTTGCGCCTTCTCACTTTTCAGCCGCCGAACAAACCCAACCATCTCTTGAATACGCGACTCCAGGATCTCTAACTGTTCTAATTCCATCGCACCCTCAATTCAATGTTTTCTCGAACTTACGCCTTCACTTTTTTTTTGTCAACAGGATCTTGCAATCCAGTATTTTGTAATGCCAAGGTCCGCAATCGCGGAATTTGGGATTTGAACTGAATCGTACCCCTATGCTACTAATACTAACCTGAGCTAATTCAGAACTTTGAATAAATCACCTACTCATAAAAAGGAGACCTTATGCCGAAACCCAAGTACCACATCCTTGTCTGTACGACCAGCCGACCCGCCGGAAATCCCCGTGGGTCCTGCGGCGAAAAAGGAAGTCAGGAGATCATTCCTGCGATTTATGACGAGATGGGAAAAAGGGAACTCTTTGGGCAGGTCCTTGTCACAGAATCGACCTGTCTGGGACCCTGCCCGATGGGACCGACCGTGGTGGTCTATCCGGATGCGGTCTGGTATCGCGGCGTGAAGCCCTCTGACATCGCAGAAATTATGGAAGAACACATCACACAAGGACGACCGGTCGAACGTCTGATGGTAACGGATGAGATGTGGGGATAGACATTTGTTCGTGAGGGGCTTCGGTCTCCAATGGAATGACAACTTTTTACGAGTCTGTCAATCACGCCTTACGAAAAAATGCCTGAATCTCCTCCACGACGGCTTCCTGCATTTTCGGAGTGAGTTCCGGATAGATCGGGAGAGCGAGTGTTTCATTCGCAGCCCGCTCCGCCTCTGGAAAATCTCCCTCCTTGTAGCCAAGAAACTGAAAACACCCTTGAAGGTGAAAAGGAATGGGATAGTAAACCTCTGTGGTGATCTCTTTTTCTCTGAGATATTCCCGCAGTCGGTCCCGCTGCGGGACACGGATCACAAACTGATTGTAGATGTGGTAATGCATGACACCCTTCGCTTCATAGACCGTCTCAGGAAGGGAGAGCCCCTTTTCCTCTATCAGACGGCTTTTATCGAAGAGCGTGGCATACCGTAAGGCATTCTCCTGACGTTGAGCGGTCCAACGGTCCAGGTAGTTCAACTTGACATTGATAACAGCAGCCTGAATGGAATCGATGCGGAAGTTTCCGCCGATGATATTATGGACATACTTGGGTTTCCCGCCATGTACCCGGAGGATTCTCACCTTCTCGGCAAGCTCGGGGTCCCGCATGACAACCATCCCAGCGTCTCCCAGGGCACCCAGATTCTTGCTTGGAAAAAAAGAGAAGCACCCGAAGTCTCCCAGACTTCCGGCGCGCCTGCCGTCATGGTACTCGGCGCCAATTGCCTGCGCGGCGTCTTCGATAACCATTAAATGATGCGCTTCGGCAATCTTAAGGATAGGCGTCATATCCGCAACCTGACCATAGAGATGCACTGGAATGATTGCCTTTGTCTTGGACGTCACCACAGGCTCAATCTTCTCCGGATTAATATTATAGGTCACCGGGTCGATGTCGACAAAAACAGGGAGCGCGCCCAGACGAACAATCGCCCCTGCTGTCGCGATGAAGGAATAAGGCGTGGTGATGACCTCATCTCCCGGCCCAACGCCGGCCGCCATCAGAGAGATGAGGAGGGCGTCTGTCCCGGAGGCCACACCCACGGCATGCCCGGTCTGGCAGTAGGTCGCGATCTGTTCCTCCAGCCTCTTGACTGCGGGACCCAGGATAAAGGCCTGACTCTGAAAAACAGCATCAATCGCGGCCAGCAGTTCTTTCCGGATCGGTTCATGGTGGGCCTTCAAGTCGAGAAGCGAAACCTTCATTCCTTACCTCCTGGTTCAAAATAAAGCAGCAACGACAATTATGATATCGGACACATCTATATTACATCGGCCATGTCGGAGTCAAGAAATCGCTCCCTTAATTGCATTTCTCGATCCCGGTGTTCAGTTCTTGATCGCTGGACCGGTCGGGAGAGAATGCACCGGATAGGTATCAAACTCAGGGAAGCGGCTTCCGGTGATGAAAGTAAGATGGTTTCTGAAGAGCGTTTCGATCTCTTTTCTCATGACGGGAGAGGGCTTCAGTCTATGGGAACGTGAGTAGTCCATCCGCTGAGAGGCTTCAAGAAAAGCGAGCGTCCCCTGAGAAATAAAGACAAGCGCTCCAATTCCCTTCGCGCAGTTCGCACAGACGGCTCCTCCGAAAGATGCGGAAAAATAGAGCCCCACCTTGGGCTTCGTTCCCGAACGGAAAGAAGAGATCGGTGATTTATGGCATTTCAAACAGGGGTCCCAGCGGGGCTGGTAGCCACTGTAGGCGATCAGCCGAACAACAAAGAGAAAGACAGAAAGTTGCGGGTCCGTCCCCTTCTCCAGAAAGGTGAGTCCATTGAGTAAAAGCGGAAAAATTGCTTCGCTCGGATGCCCATCGGGGGTCATTTTTTGAACAAGATGCGCCATCAGAAAGGCGGAATGAATTCCTCCCCAGTCTTCCCTCAATTCTTGAAAAGAGTGGACAATGTCAGATTGATTGATTCGGGCAAGCTTGTCTCCACCCTTTTCAAAGACCTGAAGCCTGCAATGTGTAAACGGCTCCAGGGAAGCGCCAAACCGGCTCTTCATCCGGCGCGCGCCTTTCGCAACACCCTTGAGTTTGCCCCGCTTGTCCGTATAGAAAGTGACCAGCTTATCGGCCTCACCGAGCTTGATACTACCCAGGACAATCGCCTCGGTTGAAAGAAGAGACATATGTTGCTAGACCTCGTTCACCACCCTCTCGGGTCAAATAAAATCCTTGCATCTATAAAACAGGAAACCGTCAAGTCGCCTGAAAGACAAGGCCAGAGGTCTTTTTGGCAACCGAGGCGTACTCCTTCGTACGTTGAGGTGCCAAAAAGACCGATAACGCAGTATGGCAGGTGGATCGGCGGTTCCTTCTACCTTGCCACAATCTTAAGGATCTCTCCGCTGTAATCCACCACATAAAGTTCGTGTTGTTCATCTTCGCCAAAGGCGCTAATCCTGCGATCCGTCTCAAGGAGGAGCCTGTGCTCGGTAACACGGCGACCGTTATGCCGTAGCATCCATATCCGTCCGTTGCCGAAATCCCCGTAAATGTAGGCACCGACGAGGGACGGGAGCATGCTCCCGCGGTAGACCCTGCCCCCGATGACCACAACTCCCTCACGTCGCGGATAGTCGAGGAGGGGGCGCGCCAGCCCGCGTTGATCGCAGCGGGGATTGACGCCCGGGGTGCAGAGATTCCCTTCCATGATGTTCCACCCATAGTTCCCCCCCTTCCGGATCAGGTTGATCTCCTCGCGAGCGCTCTGGCCAACATCTCCAGCCAAAAGATCCCCGGTCACCGAATCAAAAGAGAATCGCCAGGGGTTCCGAAGGCCCGTGGCCCAGATCTCCGGCGCGGCGTTCCGGCTCCGGGCAAAGGGATTGTCGGCCGGGATGGTGTACGCCTTTCCGCCTTTGCCTGGATCAACCCCGATTCTAAGCATCTTCCCCAACCGCGTTTTCAGGCTCTGCCCGTTCCCCTGAGGATCGTTCCCCGCGCCGCCGTCTCCCATTCCAATGTAAAGATAGCCATCCGGTCCGAAAGCAATCTCTCCACCATTGTGATTTGAGAAGGGCTGCGGGATGGTCATCAGAATCCGTTCACTCGTCGGATCGGCCAAGTCTGGAGAATTGCCAACACTAAATTCAGAGATCACCGTATGAAGGCGGCCCCTTAAGGCCGTATAATTTACAAAAAAGCGCTGATTCTTACGAAATTCTGGGTGAAACGCCAGGCCGAGAAGTCCCTTCTCCCCTCCGGCAGTCACACGTCTGCGAATATCAAGGAAGGGTTTCTTTTCCAGTCGCCCCTTCTTCAGAACCCAGATCATCCCCCGCTGTTCGACAACGAAGAGTCGACCGCTCCTATCTCCCGCATGAAAAAGGCCGGTCGGACGTGCCAAGCCGCTCACAACCGACTCCAAGCTGATTCGGGAGTGTGCAGGAGCCGCTTGCGCTTCGAAACCGGGAAGAACAAGAACACAGGCCGTTAGTAAGATAAAAAGAGAAAACCCCATCAGTAAAAAACAACGTCCGGATTGCCGCGCCACCATTCCCTCCCGAAACCGATACTTCGCCAATTCTCCGACAGACTAGGAGATCATGATCCACCTTGTCAACAATCTCCTCCAAAGCCCAAACCGAAATTGCTGAATTCCCCAGGATCGGCGATTGGATCCTGGGGAAAACCGCATAAGCCTGCTGAAAGGCAAGGCCAGAGGCCATAAGGGTGATCGAGGCGTACTTACCTGTACGGTGAGGAACCCCTTGGTCGATCACGCAGACATTGGGAAGAAACCTTGCTCCCCAAAATACGAGGTTTCTTCAACCCAGAAGGAAAAAGTTATTTATTCTTATTCGCTCGCCAAACCCCTGGTAGGTCGAGGCCCACACTTGCTATGTGTGCCAGGAGAATCGGCGGTTTCTAATTCCATAATCTCGGAATTAAGAAGTTAGAAAGAACTTGACAAGTTGAAAGAAATTTCATTAATATTGCGTTTTTCGATTTGAAAATAAGTCTCATTACTCAGCGAATGGAAACTGTGACATAAAGGAAGATCACGTGACCAAAGAAGAAGAAATTCTTCAGGCCCACATTACATCCCATCGCCTCAAGGTGACCAAGGAGCGTAAGGCGATCCTCCATGTCTTCATGGGAACCGAACGGCATGTGACCGCTGAAGAGTTACACCGGGAGATGAAGAACACAGGCTCCTCCATCGGGCTGGCCACTATCTACCGGACCCTGAACCTCTTTTGTGCAAGCGGCCTGGCGGAACAGCGCCATTTCGGGGACGGACAGGCCCGTTACGAACTGACTTATAACGTGCATCACCATGATCACCTCGTCTGTAAACAGTGCCACCGTATTATTGAGTTCGAAAATCTCGAAATTGAACGATTGCAGGAGAAGGTCGCCAAAAAACATCATTTCACCATTTACAGCCATAAACTGGAACTTTACGGTACTTGTGAGGCCTGCACCAAGGAAAAATCGAAAGGTACACCCAAAAGCAAGACAGAGAGTAAAGTAAAAAGAAAAAAATAAGCAAAAATGTCAATTCGGCAATATACGCCTCGAAGCTCTCCTGATACCCGTGAAACTTCTGAATGGATACCATTTTCGAAAGGCGGCCCCCGGGTCGCCTTTCGTCCGTTAGGACAAAGGCACCCTGATAAAAAGAATGCACTTGACAGGCTGCAGGTGATTTTCCTAGTATGGCTTTCCTGATTATAATAATCACTTTCAGTACAAAGAGAATGGCAGGCTATTGAAATATGGTTTATTTAGTCGTAAAATCACTCTTCCCCGTAGTGAGGAACCCATAAAATCTTGATTCTAACCCCCCTTTGAGAGGAGATCCTAGAGAATGCTGAGAAAATGGCTTATCCCCTTCCTGATTCCATTCACACTGCTCGCTACGCAGTCCGGCTGGTCTCAGTCTCTGGAAACGAATGCGGTTCCAGATGTCCCCAGGCTCTCCTTACATGGCTATGGAGAACTCCACTTTCATGCGCCAAAGGGGACAAGCACCCCTGACCACGAAGCACCTGCCGAGATGGATGTCCATCGAATGGTCTGGGGGATCAGTTACAATGTCAATGACTGGATCATCCTTCACACCGAGGTCGACTTTGAACATGCTGCAAAAGAGTTGGAACTGGAGTTTATGTACATTGACTTCTTGATTAACCCCCTCATCAATTTCCGTATTGGTAGCCTGATCATGCCGGTGGGACCATTGAATGAATTCCATGAACCACCCCTCTTTTACAGTGTTGCACGGCCCTATGTCCAAAGACATATTATCCCGACCACCTGGCAGGAAGGGGGCATCGGAATCTTCGGGGCACCGTTCACGGGATTCAATTATCGCCTCTACATTGTCTCCTCACTGGATGCGAGAAGGTTTGACAGCACATCGGGTATCCGGGGGGGTCGCAGGAGCGCGTCCGAGGCCGAGTCTGAAGATCTTGCAATCGTTCTGCGAGGCGAATATACAGCCGTCCCCGGGGTCGACTTTGGACTCTCGTTTTACGACGGAGGTGCCGATGCATCAAAGAAGGTGGCTGGAAACGCCCGCGTCCAAATCCTTGAGTGGGATGTCCGAATCCGTATGGAGGGACTCGATCTCCAGTGGGTTTCTGTACTCATCGACATCGATGATGTCGCGGCGATTAATGCCGCGCATCTCGATCAGGATGGGAACTCTGTCGCTTTGGCCGGTTCAAATTCTGTCGGCTCGAAGCTATCCGGCACCACCCTCGAAGCGGCTTACCATCTGGCCTATATGATGAGAACCGAATGGGACCTCGTCCCCTTTGTCCGGTATGAGGCCTTCAATACACAGGATGAGGTCCCCGCAAACTTTTCCGCAAATCCGGCGAATGACCTGGAAATTCTGACATTCGGGGCCGCCTACTATCCCCACCCGCAAGTGGTCCTCAAGATCGATCGGGAATCCTGGAAAAACGGATTCGGCGATAGGGAAATCCGATACAACCTTGGCGCTGCTTATATGTTTTAGATCTCTGTTCCTGGGTACTCCATCGAAAGGCGGCCCTCCGGGTCGCCTTTTATGTTCAAGAGAGGACATCACACGACAGATGGACAGACTCACCCAAAGAATCCGTCACACGATGGGTACTTCTTTTGAGATCACTGCAGATGAAAAGGAGCCAGCCTACGGGACAGGAATCGCGGCCCCCTTCGGTCAAATCCGGGCCTGGATCGGGATGAGCCTCAGTTCCCTTCCCCTGACGCTTGTCCCGCACTACTACGTGTGAAAAAAATGAACCGATCTTCCCACGCGCCACAACCACTCCTCCCCTCAGACGGGCTTTCCGACAGCCTTAAATGGACCGGTCTTTCCGGATGGGGACTCATTCCGGTTTCCATTGCTCTCCTCGTGATAATTCCACTGGCCGTGGTGCTTTTTTCTTTGTTCACGCCGAGCGATGACGCATGGAGACACATCGTGGATACGCTGTTGGGACGATTACTCCTCAACACCTTCTGGTTGAGTCTGGGTGTTTTGAGCGGAACGGCCCTGCTTGGGGTCAGCCTGGCCTGGTTCTGCGCCACTTGCGATTTTCCCTTCAGGAAGTTCTTTGATTGGGCTCTGATGCTTCCCATGGCGATCCCCTCCTACGTCACCGCCTTCGTGGTCATCGGCCTCCTCGATTTTTCCGGCCCGGTCCAGTCGAATCTGCGCCGCTTGTTCGGGGAGGACCTTCGCTTTCCGGAGATCCGTTCCACAGGGGGCGTCGTCATCGTGATGATCCTGGCCCTGTATCCTTATGTCTACCTCCTTGCACGCAATGCCTTTCTCAGCCAGGGAAGGCGGGCCATGGAGGCCGCTCAATCGCTCGGACTTTCTCGCTGGCGGGGCTTCTTCCGTGTGGCCCTTCCCATGGGGAGACCCTGGATCTTCGGGGGACTGATGCTGGTCCTGATGGAAACACTCGCGGATTTCGGGACCGTTTCCATCTTCAATTACGACACCTTTGCAACAGCCATCTACAAGGCCTGGTTCGGGTTCTTCTCCCTCTCTGCAGCGTCTCAACTCGCCTCCCTCTTGATCCTGATCGTCTTTGTTCTCTTGTGGATGGAGCAGCGCTTGACGGCGAGAACCCGCTATACTCAGATTGAAAAGTCCGGCGCCCGGGGGGATCGCATTGTGTTACGCCCTCTGAGCGGATGTCTTGTATGTGCCTATGCCTCTATGGTCTTTCTTGCCGCTTTTGGGGTTCCGGTCACGCAACTTTCTGTCTGGACGCTTAATGTCTTTCAAAATGACTTTAGCCCCCGGTATTTCTCTTTTTTGTTTCATTCTCTTTTTCTCGGGGGATTCGGTGCCATTCTCACGGTTGCAACAGCGCTCCTACTGGTCTATGCGCTTCGCTTACAGGGCAACCCGCTCAACCGGATCATGGTCCGGATCGCCACACTCGGCTACGCCCTGCCCGGTACCGTTCTCGCCGTCGGTCTCTTCATCCCCCTGGCCTGGCTCGACAATAAATTAATCGCCCTGGGAAAGACCTGGTTTGGCAGGGACCCCGGGCTGATCCTAAACGGCACACTGATCGCCATGCTTCTGGCCTACCTGGTTCGCTTCCTTGCGGTCGCGCATCATCCTGTTCAGAGCGCCATGAAGCGAATTACACCGTCAATCGATGAAACATCACGGAGTCTCCGGATCAGCGGCTTCTCGATGTTGAGAAAGGTCCATCTGCCGGTCTTGCGCAGCGGATTGTTCACCGCCGCCACACTTGTCTTTGTCGACATAATGAAAGAGATGCCGATTACGTTGATGACACGACCTTTTGGATGGGATACCCTTGCAATCAGAATCTACGAAATGACTTCAGAGGGAGAATGGGAGCGCGCGGCCCTACCGGCAATGGCTCTTGTCCTGACCGGGCTTTTCCCGATCATACTGCTCACCAGAAATTCAAGAGAAGACGACGATGGCCAATAAGACGATTATCGAATTGCTTCATGTGAGCCGACAATATAAAAACAGCGAATCGCCTGCCATACACGATATCTCCTTTCACGTTGAAAAGGGAAAGGTCCTGGCCCTCCTGGGACCCAGCGGGAGCGGAAAGACAACCCTCCTCCGCTTAATCGCAGGGTTTGAGGCCCCAAACCAGGGAAAGATCTTCCTCGAGGGACGCGAGGTCAGCCGGCCTCGGGCCTTTGTGCCCCCTGAACAAAGAGGCGTCGGGATGGTCTTCCAGGATTATGCCCTGTTTCCTCATCTGAACGTTTCGGAAAATGTTGTTTTCGGATTAAGCCATTTAAGCCGACGCGATCAGAGTCGGAAGGAAGACAAGATCCTGGAACTGGTCGGCCTCTCTTCCTTGCGGCATCGCTACCCGCATGAACTCTCCGGAGGACAGCAGCAGCGTGTCGCCCTGGCACGCGCCCTCGCGCCCGACCCGATCGTTCTCCTCATGGACGAGCCTTTCAGCAACCTCGACCCCGACATGCGAACCCAGATGCAGCGGGAAGTATCATCCATCCTCGAGAAAACAGGAAGTACGGCAATCCTGGTGACCCACGACCACGAAGAGGCCTTTGCGATGGCGGATCAGATCGCTCTTCTCAATGAAGGCGTGTTGGAACAATGTGATACACCAGAGGTGATCTATCACACCCCCGCGACCCCTTTTGTGGCTGACTTTGTCGGAAAAGCCGATTTCATTCCAGGAACCGTTCGAGATCATTTGATTACGACAGAAATCGGCACCTTCCCAAACAAGGTGGAACTTCCACCCGGGACAGAGGTTATGGTCATGATTCGCCCGGACGACATCGACCTAATCCCGAACCCGAGGGGAGAGAACACCCTCTTTAAAAGGCAATTCCGCGGGTCGGAGAACGTCTACCGCATCCTTCTCCCCTCAGGCCAGGTCCTTCACAGCAGTCAACACTCCCTGACCGTCTATCCGGACCAGACCCGGGTCGAGCTTAAACTGAAAGTAACCCATACGGTGATCTTTGAGAAGAAAACAGACGTCTTTGAAAAAGATGCGACCGGCCGCTATCGCGTCCGGCCAAGAGAATGACACTCAGGTCAGAGTGAAAAGGTGAATCGTGATTAGGTTCACATGATGGTCCCGCATGCCTCAGTTCAGGACAAGGTAGGAGAATTGGGCACCACGGAAACGCCGCCATGGAGGCTTAGAGGGGTGTGCTGAGTCGTTATGTTTTTACCACGGCAATCTTGAGTTCTTTTACCTTCTTCCGAAGGGTATTCCGATTCATCCCGAGAAGCTGGGCCGCACGAACTTGATTGCCCTTGGTCTCCTTCAGGACAAGCTTGATCAACGGCTTCTCAAACTCGCGCAGCAAGAGACCATATAGTTTTTTTACTTTGCATTGTTTAATCTTTGCGACAAACTGGGAGAGCTTCTTTTCGACAAGTTCTTCCAGGGTCGGGTCGGGTTTTTTGTACTCTTCCTCTTTTTTTTTCACAAGTGCGGCGGAATGAAGACCATCAGTATCTCTGGAATGCAGGCGTTCCGACATTTCTCCGATGAGGGGAAATGTCCTCTCGACGGTGTCCGAAGACGAAACAATTGTGAAGAACGCCCTCCCCTCCTTCTTCATAAGTCGAAGCAGTTTGAGCTCCTCCGTTAAGTTCTCATCCGAGGCAATAACAACAACCGTATTGGGGGAATCATATTTTTTAGGGAGCGATTTTATCGATTTAAGAGCTTTGATCTGCGTACCGTTCAAACTGAATGCTTTTTGGAAATCCTTCACAAACTCCGCATGCTCATGAACGACAAAAATGTGTTGGGTCACAAAATACTCCAGGGAGGGAGGCAGGTGAACTACCTTTAAAAATATTAGATATCTATCTAGCATGTTCAATTTAATTCGTCAACCAAAAACACAAAAAACCGCCGTCGTAACTTGACAATCCCCACCTCCCATGCTACCCATCCCTGCAATGCGAGGAATGAATATGCAAAAAGACCCTTCAGGAGAAGGGAAAGAAAAAGCGGTCCAGGCGATGTTTTCGTCGATCGCACGCTTTTACGATTTGAATAACAGTCTCCTCTCACTTGGTCTGCATCATCGCTGGAAAAAAAGAACCCTTGAGGCCGTGGCACTCTGTCCGGGAGAGAAGGTCATAGACATCGGGGCCGGGACTGCCGATCTTTCCATCCTGGCTGCCGCCCAGGTCGGAAAGAACGGGGTGGTCATTACGAGCGATCTGAACGAAGCCATGCTCAGGATCGGCCTGAAAAAAGTGCAGGATCGACGACTCAGCCAAGTCCTTTGTCTCCTCGGAAATGCCGAGGAGCTCCCCCTGCCCGACACAACATTCGATGTTGCCCTGACTGGATTCTGTATCCGGAACCTCTCAGACCTCGACCAAGGCTTCCGGGAGATCTATCGTGTCCTCAGACCCGGAGGAAGGATGGCCTGTCTCGATTTTTCAAGGCCCGTGCAGCCTCTCTTCCGAAAATTCTACGACTTCTACTCCTTCACGCTCCTCCCCAAAATCGGAACATGGATCTCAAAAGACCAGACCGGTATCTATCAATATCTTCCTGATTCCATCCGAAAGTTCCCGGACCAGGAGGATCTCATAAAAAGGATCGAAGCCGCCGGCTTCAGAGACGTCTCCTACCAAAACCTCACAGGCGGAATCGTAGCCATTCATTTTGGAAAAAAATAAAGGCCTTGGATTCCGGCCTTCGCCGGAATGACGAACTAAAACAAGAAGATTAAAGGGAGGAGGAAACCGTCAAGTCGATTGCAAGACAAGGCCAGAGGTTTTTTTGAAGATCAACACGTACGCATGTACGTTGAGGAGGCAAAAAGGCCGATAACGCAGTATTGTAGGTGAATCGGCGGCTTATTAGGAGGGGGCTTTCGCGCTGATGATCGCCGCCCCCTGCATCGTCAGTGATTCAACCTGAATCTCGCAGAATCCCTCTTCCTTCATCGCCGTGCTCAGCTCTGAGACCCACTCGGTAAGCCGGATCACCTCTGGCAGTTCCCGAAGAACCTCCTTCCATTCAGGGTACCACCACCCCCCAATCGGTTGGGCCAGTTTAAAATAAAGCGTAAATAATTTTTGCAGCATCGGAGAGTCTGGATAGGTGAAATCATGCATGAGGAGCGTCCCCTCCGGAGCAATCATGCGTCGGCAATTTCGAATCAGGAGAGGAAGGTCGGCATACTTCGGGAGATAGGAGGTCGTAATCGTATCAAAGAATGCATCAATTAAGTATTCTTCGGCCGGCGAGTGAACAAAATCGACATTTCTGAACCCGAGAGCTTCCGCTTTGAGACGGGCGACATCCAGGTAGCCTTTTGTAATATCAACCCCGATCACTCGACACTCCGGGTATTTCTGTGCAATGGCAAAGGTGAGGATGCCGGTCCCACAGGCCAGATCAAGGACTCTTCGGGGCGCAGTAATTTGTGCCAGGATTCTTTTTTTCCATAAGCGATCGATGCCCAGTGTGAACCGGTGAACCACCTCATCATAACTCGGTCCGGTCCTGGAAAAAAACTTATCGATCCACCGTCGCTTCTCTTCAAGAGAGGCCATCTTCATTCATCCCGACTTTATATCATTAGGGAGCTCTGCCTCAGAAAAAACGGGATTGCACTCGTGATGCGTGTACAAAAACTATCGGCAAAGCACCCGTGTTGACGGAAGGCCCCAAAAAGATTAATCTTGGCTTGAAAGCACTTTGAATTTATACCACAGGTGCTTGAGATCTGACAAGAAGTCACTAAGATCCATAAATTGGATCTTAGTGAAGCCGTCAAGTCGCCTGAGAAATAAAGCTAGGGATCTTCGTTACCGATCGAGGCGTACTGATACCGTTTCTCTCTTCGATGTTCGAATGCAGCGAACAAATGAGAGCGTAGAGGGGGCGACGCCGGCCCCCTTTGCGGTCTCGGCAGTTTAGGAGGGGAAGGAATGCGGATTATTGTCATATCGATCTTTATGCCCATCCTCCTGATGTTTCCTGCGCCAACCCAACACAGGGTTTTCGAGGAAAAAATCCCAGTAAAGCCTTCTGCCCTCCGGACGGGAACCATCATCCCCCAACCGACTTTCTCTGAATCTTTCTCTGAAAAACCGACAGATATCCTCTTCCGGATCATCAACCGGAGCCGGGAAAAAATTTATCTTCAGGGGATCACTCAGGAAGAGCGTGCCGTACAACTCTTTTTCTATCATCGTGACAGAGGAAAGGGGTGGAAACCTTTCTTTTCATCCTTGCCCTGTGATCTCCCGACCTGCCGGAACTTGCACGCCTTTAAAGAAGACTGTCCCAAACCGGTTCCCTTTGTCCTCTCCCTCGGCGCAGCCGGAACAATAAATGCTGTTCGTGAATTTCGCTGGGGTGGACTTCTTTATCAGAGAATTGAGGCCACAAGAGAACCACGCGGAAGGCGTTATTGTTATAAAGGCTGGCTCCCAAAACGGGGCAGAATGCGGATAGAAGTCGAATTTTCCAAAACAAAACAAGCGAGCAGCGAGAGAAAAGGACTCATAGGAGGCCGGGCTCATACGGCCATCGAGTTTGATCTCCCTGCGCGCCGAGCGGTTTACGAGGTCTTTGTCGGTAGTTGATTCTTCCCCGTTTGCAGGCTCCCAAAAGAGGACAGACACCACACTTTTCCCAATTCGGTTTGATGGGGCAGGCGCCTGAGATACCAAGATGGCAAAGGGCGAAGTCATACTTCACAGGGTCGTGGGGATCAAAACGTAAGAGACTATCGGTAATCTCTTTTGCCATCTTCCAGCCAGAACTTTTTCGCGTGGTGAGCCCCAGATATCGTGAAATCCGGGCAATGTGCGTATCCAGAGGGATGATAAGTTTTTCAGCCGGGATCTCAGGCCAAAGGCCAAAATCAATCCCGTCTTTTGCCTCTTTAGGGCGAACCATCCACCGAAGAAAAAGGTTCATCCGTTTACAGGCGCTTCCGGAACTCGGAGCAGACAGAAGCTGTCTCAGACCTGCGGGGGCCTGATTCCGACCATAGATCGGACGAAGATCGAAGCTCCTTATCTCCGCGATGACACGTGAGAGGGTCGGCCCGATATCTTCCTCTTCCTTCCGATAAAGCGAAACAAATAGATTCTTCAAGGACCCGTGCCGCACAAGCACCCGGCTCATCAGGTAGACAAAAGCAAGGAGGTCTTCCGTCGCATTTAAGCGATAATAGATCCCCCGAAAACGCTTGCGCTCCCGCGACAGGTCAAAGGCGCGAAGATAATGATCAGGATGTCCGGAGCTCAAGTCCAGGATCTGACCCACCGTGTTCTTGAAGAGATCGACCCGGCCATAAGAAAGTGCCGCAGTCAGCCATGCCACAACCTCTATGTCTCTTGGATCTTTATAACGGCGCGGTATCTCGATCGGATCATCCTTGATCCGATGAAAAAAAGAGATCTCCCGATAAAATGATTCAAGTCGCAGGGCAAGGCGTTTCGCCTGATATCGCGTCATTACTCGACAAACTCCTAGGGGAGAAAGGGCCGGATGAGCAGGACAACACCCACGATAACGAAGGGCATGATAAGGTTCAGCCTGAGCCCCGTCTTGATCATGGTCTGCATCGGGATGCGCTCCGTTCCAAAGACAATGGCGTTCGGCGGGGTCGCCACCGGCAGCATAAACGCACAGGAGGCGGACAGCGTGGCCGTCGCCAACAAGAGGGTCATGTCGTGCCCGCTTCCCAGGGCAACGGCGGCCAGGATCGGGAGAAGAACCTGGGTCGTGGCCGTGTTACTGGTAATCTCAGTAAGAAAGGTCACCCCCAGCGCAATGCCGAACATCATGAGGGGAACGGAGACCTCGGTTAAAAAGGCCAGTTGAGATCCCATCACCCCGGAAAGCCCGGAGCGCTGCATCCCCATCGCCAGGGCGAACCCTCCGCCCAAAAGAATCATGATCCCCCAGGGAAGCCGGCCAAAGGCCTCACGATCGAGAACCGGGTTTCCCTCTTTAACCGGAACGAGAAAAAGAAACAGGGCGGCGGCGATGGCCACCGTGCCATCATCAACGCCCGGATAGGGCAAAAGCGCGGACCAGCCCGGCAGGGTAAAGCCCTCTGCAACAATCCCCTTTCGGGTCATCCAGGCCAGGGCCGTGATCCCAAGGACCCAGGCAACAAAGCGCTCCTCCCGACGGAAGGGACCGAGTTGCCGGATCTCTTCTTCCAGGCTCCCGACAGCCGATGCGGTCCAGGGCATTTTGCGAACCAATCGACCCAACAAAAGATAGAGGACCGTGAGGCCTGCAAAAACAATTGGAATCCCCAGGGCCATCCATTGAAGAAAGCTGATCGCATGCTCCGGATCATGGGTGTTGATCGTCTCGAGAAAGATGAGGTTGGGCACTGTCCCAACCGGGGTCCCCATGCCCCCGATGTTTGCCGAATAGGCCACCGTCAGCAGAAGTGTAGGGGTGACCACCTTCATCTCTTTCGAAGGAAGTTGTCGGTCCAAACGGGCGATCACTGCCATCGCGATGGTGGCCATCAGCATGGTCGTTGCCGTATTGGAAATCCACATGGAGAGAAAAGCCGTCGCGCCTGAAAAACCCATGAAGATCTGTAGAAGGCTGGCATGCCATCGTGAAAGGATCAGGAGGGCAATACGGCGGTGGAGTCCTGTCCGTTCCATCGCCTGAGCGATTAAAAACCCGCCGAGAAAGAGGAACATGATACTGGTCATATAGCGTGGCGCAGTTTCTTTGGCGGTTGCGATCCCGGTCAGGGGAAAGGCAACCAGGGGAAGAAGGGCCGTAACCGCAAGAGGAGCACACTCCGTCATCCACCAGAGCGCCATCCAGAGGGCGATGCCCAGCATGAGGGGTGCCTTCGGGTGATCCGGAGAGTCAAGAAGGAAGGGGACAACCACACCGATGGAGGGTCCAATCAGGAGGGCGGCCTTTCTTAAACGACGAATCATGAGATTCCTGAAGTATTTTCTATAAGACGGTCATCGTATCACAACCCACTTCTAAGCACCAAACCTCCGATTCGCCTGCAAATACTACGTTATCGGACTTTTTGGTCCCTCAACGTACGAAGAGTACGCCTCGATCACCAACGAAGACCTCTGCCTTTGTCTTGCATGCGACTTCTGTGGTTTATCCCAAGATCCGTTGGCCCGAAATGAGATATAATAAAAACCAGTTCAGAGAAAGGATCAGCTTGGAAAAATCCTATAACATCCTGATTGTCGGAGGCGGGATCATCGGGAGCAGTCTCGCCATGGCCCTTGCCGAGAGGGGCCAAAAAGAGATCGGGGTGGTCGATGTCGATCTTTCCGGGAGGTGGAGTTCTTCAGAGCGAAATGCCGGCGGAGTTCGGGCCTTTTGGGACCAACCAGTCAATATCCACCTTTCCAGCTTATCAATCTCCTTTTTTGAAAAGATCTCCGAAGTAGTGGGGTTTCATCAAAAGGGCTACCTCTGGCTTCATGATCAAGCAGGATGGAAGACCATCAACAAGCGCATCACGAAGCTGAAAGAAAACGGATGTGAGATTGCAGCTCTTAGCCCGGTGGAAATTCAACAACGCTTCCCCTTTCTTGACCGCCTCAATGGCATTTCCGGGGGAACATTTTCTCCCCGAGATGGCCTGATCAATCCCAACCTCCTGAAGAATTATTATCGAGACCATGCATCTACAGAGGTCGATTGGATCGATCGCCACAGGGTCAAAGAGGTGATCATCGAAGAAGGGAGAGTAAGGCAGGTCCGCCTGCAAAAGATTCTCGACGAGAAAGATGTTGGGACGTTTTTAAAAGAGGGTGCATCTCCTGACCAAGGAACGGTGTCCGAGGTTGAAGTTCGGACCCTGGTCAATACCAGTGGCGCATGGGCTCCGTCTCTGGCAAAGTTGTACGGGAAGGAACTTCCCTCGATCCCGGTCAGACGTCAGGTCTCTGTGATGCATTGCAAGGGGGTTGATCTCTCACCTTACGGAATGATTGTCGACACCAGCGGTCTCTACTTTCATCACGAGGCTGGGAATATCCTGGCAGGATATTCTATCCCCTCGGAGCCGGCCGGAGTTCGCTTTGGCGACGAAGGGTCCAACTTCTTTCTCCAGGAGATCTGGCCTCGGCTCGCTGAAAGAAGCAGTCGATTTGAAAGACTAAAGTACATCGGTGGCTGGGCCGGATTGTACGCCATTTCCCCCGATAAAAGCGCCATTATCGGCCGCGTTGAGGGCCTCACAAACCTCTTCGAGGCCCATTCTTTTTCAGGCCGGGGCATCATGCAGTCTTATGCGGCCGGCCAGGCCCTGGCCGAACGCATCCTTAAGGGGAAATACCAAATGATTAATCTATCGTCTCTTTCAGGGGACCGCTTTAAAGAGAGAAACTTGGTGCCGGAGGGCTTACATATCTAGACAAACCTCACGCAAGCACTTCCCGCCGCGGGAATGACCGTGGACGTTGATAGCGCCACACGATTCTGGTACCATGACTTTATGGGATCATTCATAAGACCATCCAGAGCTGTCACAAGCCCAAGATTCTCTGGAAAACCGGTTTCCAAAATTTTTCTTCTTTTCTTTTTAACCCTCATCACCACCCAAACAGACCATGTACTGGCGCAGGGTCGCCCGCCGACCAAGGTCGTTGTCTCCCCTGTGATCTTAGAGTCGATTCATGATCAGGTACAACTGATCGGGACGGTGGAGTCCTGGCGAACCAGTCGGGTTGCCGCCGAAACCTCGGGGAAAGTTGCCGTCCTGAAGGGACGTCGCGGAGATCGGGTCGAGAAGGGTGCCGTCCTGGCCCGCCTGGGGAAAAGCGCGCTTCAATTGAAGTTAAGGGAAACCATCGCCAGGCGGAATGCATCCCGGGCGCGCCTGAAAAAAGCAGTTGATCAGATGAAGCGTTCTGAAAAATTGGTGAAGGAGGCCCTCCTTTCAGAAAGGGCCTATCGCGAGGCCGAGTTGACGGTAGACGAGTTGAGAGAAGGCCTCGCGGTCAGTGAGGCTGCAATTCTGCAAATTCGGGATGAATTGGAGAAAAAGACCGTGAGGGCACCCTTTGATGGTGTGGTCACCCGAGAGTTAACGGAGGTGGGTCAGTGGGTACAAAAGGGGGGCGGCATTCTCCGGATGGTTGACCTCTCGACAGTTCGCATCCTCGTTGATATCCCGGAAAGATATGTTTCAGGAGTGAAGAAGGGGAGCGCTGTGCGTGTCAGGATTGATGCCCTCGGGAAGGAAACCTTTCCGGGAAAGGTCCACGCACTGGTTCCCGAGGGGGACCGGGCGTCCCGTCTCTTTCCATTGGAAATCCGAGTCAAAAATGCGCAGTTCCGTATCAAGGAAGGGATGCTGGCCAGGGTCGAATTTGACCTCGGGGAGGCACGACGCAGTCTGATGGTCGACAAAGATGCCATTATTGTAAGAGGTCCTCAAACCTACCTCTTTTCCATCCAGGAGGGCAAGGCCATCCGACAGAAGGTCTCCACCGGGAAGGCGAAGGGGACACGGATTGAAATCAAGGGTCCAATCGAAGAGGGACAATTGGTGGTCATTCGTGGGAACGAACGCTTGCGTGATGGCCAAGCGGTAGAAGTCCTCCCAAGCAAATAGTCAGGCGAAACTAATGAAGTTCATTCGTAACGATATCAGCATGCCTAGATTTTACTTCAGGGCAAGGCGCGAGGAACACAGAACCACAACGTATGTGTCTATACGTGAGGATTCGAGCACCACAGCAACGCCGCCATGGAGGAATGGGTCTCGCGAAGCCAAGGATGGGTGTGTTGATATAGTTACGTTTGTTCAAGAGATCCCATGAAGTTCATTCAAGAAATGATAGACCGACCGGTCACGGTGACCGTCGGTGTCATCCTGCTCCTTCTCTTTGGGTTGATCGCACTCTTCAAGATTCCAGTCCAGCTCACCCCCGAAGTCATCAAACCGGAGATCACGGTAGATACCTTCTGGCGCGGGGCCAGCCCGCTCGAGATTGAGAGAGAAATCATCGAGCGGCAGGAAGAGCAGCTTAAGGCGATCCCCGGACTGGTTGAGATGACGAGTACAAGCCGGGACAGCCGCGGGGCGATTGTCCTGAGCTTTCGAACGGGAACCGATCTGGACAGTGTCCTGCTCCAGGTCTCGAACCGTCTCAACCAGGTCTCCAATTTTCCGCTTGAGGCCGATCGGCCCCTCCTTCGGACCGTCAATGTCGGGTCCTCCGCCATTGCCTGGTTCATCCTCAAGACCCGGCCGGGGAATCAAAAAGATATTAATACCACCCACGATTTTGCTGAAGACTTTATAAAAGCCCGCTTGGAGCGGGTACCCGGCGTTGCCATCAGTAACGTTTTCGGTGGAATAGAGCGCGAGATGCAGGTCCGGATTGACCCGGACCGCGTTGCTGCATTCAACATCACAATCCTCGACCTGATCTCTGCCCTGAAAAGAGAAAATACCGATATCAGCGCAGGTGATTTTGATGAGGGAAAACGACGTTACATCGTTCGAACCCTTGGCAAGTACCGCTCTCCTCAGGATATCGAAGAGGTCGTCATCAAGACCGTTGAGGGAAAACGAATACGGGTCAGTGATGTGGCTCAGGTTCAACTCGGCTTCAAGAAACCACAGCGGATGGTCCGGCAAAACGGCGACCCTGCCGTCGCCGTCAATGTCCTGCAGGAATCAGGGGCCAACACCCTGGAGGTTATGGAAGGACTGAGAGAAGCTGTAAAAGATCTCAACGCCGGCATCCTGAAAGACAACGATCTCCATCTTAACCAGGTCTATGATGAGACGGACTACATCGTCAGTTCTATCGCCCTTGTGAAGAAAAACCTGATCGCCGGGGGCTTTCTGGCAGTGCTGGTGCTGATTCTCTTTTTACGGAGCGGGTCCAGTACGCTGATTGTTGCCACAGCCATCCCAATCAGCGTCATCGGAACCTTTCTGGTCCTCCGCATCCTTGGACGAAATCTAAACGTGGTCTCCATGGCCGGAATGGCCTTTGCTGTCGGGATGGTCGTCGATGTGGCGATTGTGGTCCTGGAGAATATTTACCGCCACCGGCAAATGGGAAAGGATCGCAATCAGGCCGTAATTGATGGGATGTCTGAAGTCTGGGGCGCCGTCCTGGCGAGCACGCTCACAACCATTGCGGTCTTCCTCCCCATCTTCTTTATTGAAGAGCAGATCGGCCAGCTCTTTCGGGACATTGCCATCGCCATCAGCGCCAGTGTCTCCCTGAGTCTGATCGTCGCGATGACCGTTATCCCGACTTTTGCCTCAAGAATTATCGACGGTGCCGCCCCGCTTGAAAAAAGTGGGAAGACCGGCGATGTTCACAACCTTTTCGGGATCGTCCCACTCGCCGCGAAGGCTTCGGACGGGATCGCCCTTCTCGTTTATCGGATCTGCCGCCGTCCCCTCCTCGCCTTCGGAGTCGTTGCGGGACTCACCCTCTTCTCCGTCGGGCTCGCCTGGTTTCTGATACCGAAAGCCGAATACCTTCCGGAAGGCAACAGGAACCTGGTCATCGGCATTCTCTTGCCGCCCCCTGGATACAACCTCGAGGAAGTACGGAAGATCGGAGAGGAGATCGAGGCTGATCTAAGACCCTATTGGGAAAAAGACAACCTGAACCCAAAACCGGAGGACCCGGACGGACCGGAAATCACCAATTTCTTCTACGTCGCTTCCGGCCGACAAGTCTTCATGGGGGTGCGGACACAGGATCCAACGCGGATCCGGGAAATGATCCCGATCATGCGGAAAACACTTCGCAAGATTCCCGGAATGATTGCCATTGTTTTACAATCGGGTCTCTTCTCAAGAGGACTCGGAGAAGGACGAAGCATCGACGTCGCATTTTCCGGACCGGATCTGAACAAATTGGTCGGTCTCGGCCGACGGACCTTTGGCCAACTGAGGGGCCTTATGTCCCAGGCACAGATCCGGCCGGTCCCAGGACTCGACCTTGGAAATCCAGAGGTCCAGGTAATTCCCGACCCCACACGCATGGCCGATATGAAACTATCGGCGAGTGAATTGGGGCGAACAATAGATGCTTTACTGGATGGGACAAAAGCGACCGACTACTTCGAAGAAGGCGAACGGCTTGATCTGGTCGTCAAGGGGCTTGATCGTTTTGATGGGCCGATTGAGGACCTGGAACACCTTCCGATCCGAACCCCGACCGGCCGCATCGTCACACTGAATTCCCTGGCAGAACTCGTGATCACCAATGGTCCGGAACAGGTTAATCATCTGGAACGGGAACGGACAATTTCGATCCGCGTCGTCCCGCCGATCGAAATCTCCCTCCAGGAAGCGATGGAGGTCATCGAAGAAAAAGTCCTTGCGCCCATGAAGGCCCAGGGCGTTCTCCGTCCCCCTTATCGTGTGGCCTTAAAAGGCACCGCGGATGACCTGCTCGTCACACGGGAAGCGATACAATGGAACTTGATCCTTGCCGCGGTGATCACCTATCTGCTGATGTCTTCCCTCTTTGAAAGTTTTTTCTATGCCTTCGTCATCATGTTCAGTGTCCCCCTGGCAGCGGGGGGCGGTTTCCTCGGGCTCTGGCTGGTGAATAAATTCATCACCTACCAGACCTTCGACATCCTCACAATGCTCGGTTTCATTATTCTGATCGGGACCACCGTGAATAACGCAATCCTCATCATCCACCAGGCCCTCGTCTATATCCGGGAAGAAGGAGAGATCGCGATCAAGGCGGTACAACGATCAGTTCGGGTCCGGATTCGTCCGATCTTTATGAGCATGCTCACCAGTGTCTTTGGCATGCTTCCTCTGGTTCTCTTCACCGGACCGGGATCTGAGATTTATCGCGGCATTGGCAGTGTCGTCATCGGTGGCCTGGTCCTCTCTACCCTGTTTACACTTTTCTTGGTTCCCGCGCTCTTCAGCCTGATGCTCGATTTTGGAAATCGACTGACAAGAAGCAAACCGGCCGGGATCCATCTGGAAGAAGGTGTCGTCCCAAAAGGATAATATCCCGATTTGACCGGAAAACTTATACCTCTTTGCGGATAGACTCGAGTTCAATTAAAATGAGAGACTCTTTCGGGGTTCAGAAAGGAAAAAAACCTACGGTTATGGCGGGCCTAATAATACCGGACATTTCTATTTCTTCTTGGAATGGGATGATTTTTTGATTGACGAACAAACACGAGGTTGTGTATCTTTATGCCTTAGGTGTGACCACCTGAACACACCTCGAAATGGTTCAATCGTAAGGAGGACAAGCATGAAAAACCCGCTCGACTCGGAGTTGGGAACCATTATCAGCGGTTTTCTACTCACCATTGTGCTCTATCTGATTGTCAGTGCCGTGATATAAACTGCAGGGGTATTGACACATCACCATTCACCCTTAGTTAGGAAGGAATGATTATGAATGCGTTGGAGCTCTTTTTTCGATGGGCACATTTCCTGTTTGGAATCACCTGGATCGGTATCCTCTATTACTTTAATTTCATCCAGGGACGCTACCTCAAAGCCATCACGCCGGAAGCAAAGGGCGAGGCCGTGAAACACCTTGTTCCCCGTGCACTAGCCTACTTTCGCTATGGGGCACTCGGGACATGGGTCTTTGGTGTATTGATTCTGATGACCCGGGGAACACTGGGAGAGGCATTCATGCTACAAGGAGCCCCCGCCGTGATCGGGATGGGCGCCTGGCTCGGCACGATTATGTTTCTCAATGTCTGGTTGATCATCTGGCCGAACCAAAAAAAGGTACTTGGGATGGTGAGCGCCACGCCGGAAGAAAAGGCAAAATCAGCGCGTATCGCGTTCCTGGCCTCACGGATCAACACGCTGCTATCGATTCCGATGCTTTTCTTCATGGCCGGTTCAAGCCACGCGCCCGCAGGGTTCTTCGGCTGATCTAGGTATGCCAGCCTGTCAGCACGAACCTAATACCGGATGCGTGTCTATGGCCTTCTCCCATCGGTACGGCGCACAACCCAGGTATAAATACCAACGTTTATTCCTAGGACAAAAATGCCGAGTACGATCTGTAGTCGGCGGGTCAGGATAGCCGGATAGAGGATCGGAAGAAGATAGTGTTCGATAAAACCGGTGCTGTACCCGGAAGTACCGCCCCTCTCACGGAGCCAATTTTCCAAGGGCGTGAGCGGGCAGCCCCCCCCCCCACAACTGCAATTCCTGCTGCCCAGAGGACGGCAGGAACATGAACCCAGCCCCAAAATCTCTGCCGGAGCACCAGAATTCCTCCCAGCAAGGCGAAAAGAACAAAAACCACATGAATCAGAACAACAAGATCAGCGAGAATGCGATAGAACATCTTTACGCTTCTCCCTATCTATTTGATAATCCCGACCTCCCTTGCAACCTTTTTAAATTTTCCCAGGGCAAAGGCCAGGTCCGCCTCGTCATGCGCAGCAGAGATTTGAACACGTATCCGGTCTTCTCCTCTCGGAACGACCGGGAAAGAAAAGGGGACCACAAAGACCTCTTCCTCAAAGAGGCGCTTCGCCATCTCTTTTGCCTTCATCGGATCTCCGATTAAGACCGGGATAATCGGGTGGACCCCCGTTTTGATTCTGAGACCCATCGCCATAATGCCCTCTCGAAAAAACCGGGTGTTGGCCCGGAGCCCTTTCCTCCGCTCCGGTTCTCTTTCCAGCAGATCAAAGGCGGCAAGGGCGGCCGAAGCAATCATGGGTGGAAGGGCGTTCGAGAAGAGGTAAGGCCGGGAGCGCTGGCGGAGAAGATCGATCAATTCGCGGCGTCCCGAAACAAAGCCCCCGGAAGCCCCCCCCATCGCCTTGCCCAGGGTGCTGGTAATTAAATCCACACGCCCCATCACGTCGCAGTGATCAATAGACCCCCGCCCTTCATCCCCCATAAATCCGGTCGCATGCGAATCGTCGACCATCACAAGCGACTCATAGCGCTCCGCCAGGCGGCAGATCTCGGTCAGGGGCGCGATCTCTCCATCCATCGAGAAGACGCCATCGGTAGTGATGATCCGCATCCGGTGGTGTTTTGCCTCCCGGAGTTTTTCTTCCAGGTCATCCATATCCATATGCCGGTAGCGGTAGCGTGCCGCCTTACACAGTCGGACGCCATCAATGATAGAAGCATGATTCAGAGCATCGGAGAGGATCGCATCTTCCTGCGAAAAAAGGGTCTCAAAAAGGCCCGTGTTTGCGTCAAAACAGGAGGAAAAAAGCAGGGTGGCATCGGTTTTCAGAAAAGTGCTAATCCGTGCTTCCAGCCGGGTGTGGAGATCTTGTGTTCCACAGATAAAGCGAACCGATGCCATGCCGTAGCCCCGTTCATCAAGCGCCTTCTTCGCGGCTTGGATCAGGTCGAGATGATCGGCCAGATCAAGATAGTTGTTGGCACAGAGGTTCAAAAGACGCCGTCCTTCAACGATGATGTGTGTCCCTTGGGGGGAGGTGATCGGCCACTCCTCCTTGGTCAGGCCGGACCGTTTGATCTCTGCAAGTTCAGCGCAGACGATTTTTCTGACCTTTTCAATCATCTTCATTCTCCTCGGTCTTTCATCAAAGATTTGTTGAGCAATGACTTGTTAAGATAAAGGACAACCTTGGCCGCCTCTCTTGGACTCGCCTCCATCATTTGGAAGCCTTTTTCGAAGTCCTCAAAAGAGAGGTGGTGGGTCAGGACCGGGCCTGGATCGAGTCGGCCCGAATTCAGCATCCCGGCCATCTCAAACCAGGTCTCAAACATCTTTCGGCCATTAATCCCGTAGAGTCGGATTCCTTTAAAGATGATCTCCTCGCTAAAATCGACCGCCACCGACTGTGATGGAAGCCCAAAGGCCGAGAAGCGCCCACCTTTTTGTACCATCTTCAGGCCGTCTGAGATGGCTTGCGGATCTCCTGACATTTCAATAACCACATCGGCACCGGACCCCGCAGTCTCGTCCATGACCGCTTCGACAACATTTACCTGATCGGCATGATAGACCCGGTCTGCCCCCATTTTACGACCGATCTCAAGGCAAAGCGGGTTTAAGCCGGTCATCATGATCCTTGAAGCGCCCGAGACCCGGGCCACAGCAATCGATAAGAGGCCCACCGGTCCATCCCCCAGGATGAGGACCTCTCGGCCCGCAACCGGTTCAACCAAGGTCGCATAAATCGCATTCCCGAGAGGGTCCTGAATGGATGCAATATCAGGAGGGAGAGACGACTCATTTTTCCAGAGACTGCGTTCCGGGATGGCGACAAGCTCTGCAAAACAACCGTCCCGATCCACGCCCAGGATCACCAGATCATCACAAAGGTGGCACATCCCCCGCAAGCAGGTTCCACAGATAAGACAAGGAATATGGCTGTCGGCCGAAACAAAGTCACCCGGCCTGAAGCGCTTGACACCTAAGCCGACCTCGACCACTTTCCCGGAAAGTTCATGACCGATAATTTGAGGAAGCGCCTTGACCCGGCCTTGCGCCCAGCCATCCCAACGATCCAGGTGGAGATCCGTCCCGCAGATGGAGACCACATCAACCTGGATCATCACCTCGTCCGCTTGCAGAGAAGGAATGGGGACCTCATGCATCTCCAATCCCTTCCCTTTTTTGGTCTTGACGATTGCCTTCATTGGGCCTCCTAAGAATCTATTCTTTAATTATATACCCATCTTCCCTTCTTGATGGTCCCCTCATAGGGTTCACTCCGAAATAGTTGAGTTATAACTGAAAGTGGTGTATTGAGTACTTGAAAAAAAGCGGCGTATCTGGTTGATTTGAAACTGCGAAGAAAACAAATAACCGAAAGGATACGCCACCATGAATAAGAACACCGTTATTTCTTTAAAAGATCGAGAAGATATTTCAGATCCGTTCAGAGATTTACTGAGAGCTGGCGCTCGAAAATT
>DUAG01000049.1:0-6487 GCA_012960925.1 Candidatus Manganitrophaceae bacterium | reverse complement strand
CCATTATCTCAATATTCCGGACAACAAACCGAGGAAGGTTATGCTGCGGTTGTTCTAAATGGCTCCCTTCCGGAGCGATCCATTCAGACGGGCATCGGCCCGGTGACCGTGAAGATTCCGAAAGTCCGGTCTCGGATGGGAGAATCAGTCACCTTCCGGTCTACCATTGTTCCGCCGTATATTCGCAAGACCCGGTCTTTGGAAGCGACGATCCCCTGGTTATATCTCAAAGGGGTGAGTAGTGGAGAGATGAGTGAAGCTCTCAAAGTACTACTTGGTCCTCAGGCTTCAGGGTTTTCGGCCAATACTGTTTCGCGCTTGAAGCAGATTTGGGGGCAGGAATATCGAGATTGGTGTGGGAGTGATCTGGGCAAAGATCATTGGGCTTACATTTGGGCAGATGGCATCTACAGTGGCCTGAGAGTGGAGCAGGTGAAGCTGTGTGCCTTGGTGATCATTGGCGTCAATGAACGGGGTGAAAAGCATTTTCTGGCAATAGAAGACGGCGTCCGGGAATCCACACAGAGTTGGCGCGAAGTCCTGTTGAGATTGAAATCCCGCGGGATGAACAGCCCTGAGCTTGCCGTCGGAGATCGGGCCATGGGGTTCTGGGCTGCCCTGGGAGAGATTTGTCCAGACACGCGCCAGCAGCGCTGCTGGATGCATAAAACCTGCAATGTTCTGAATGCTTTGCCAAAGTCTCTACAAGCAAAAGCGAAAGGGTCGTTACATGACATCTGACAGGCAGATACGCTGAAAAATGCAGAAGGCGCTTTTGATTTGTTTGTAAAAACCTATGAGGCCAAATATCCGAAGGCAACGCTTTGTCTTCAAAAAGACAGAGATGAGTTATTGGCCTTTTATGACTTTCCTGCCACACATTGGCAAAGTTTGAGAACGAACAATCCGATTGAATCGACCTTTGGCACCATTCGACATCGGACCAAACGCTCGAAAGGGTGTTTATCCAGAGATGGAATGTTACATATGATGTTTAAACTCAGCCAAAGTGCTGAGCTTAACTGGCGCAAGTTACGTGGATTTAACTACCTCGCCAAAGTCATTGAAGGAGTTCCATTTAAAGATGGAATTGAGATCAACAAATCAGATCAGGTCGCCGCAATCAACCTGTCCATGGCAGGCATTATTTTTTCTTGCCGCTCTTCTTCTCCCTGAATCTCTCCCCATTTCCTGGCAACACCAATCGTAACATCTAAAATTCTCCCGGAAAACCGGTCCGAATTACGCTAAACCGAGCAGTGACCTATTTTTCTACGGGAACTCTTTAGATATTTGGAGTAGTTTGATCTGGTGAATCTTTGATTAAGAGCGGATGGAGACTTTTGAGACGTCGTGTCCGGCGGAGCCGGTCTTGACTTTTTTCGCGGGGGTTCTGGTCTTTTCTGTCAGATCCTCGACGACGGTCACCAGATCCAGATAATTCTGGTAGATCCTCATCACCTTGTTCGCGTAGCCGGTCGGAATCGACTTGCCATTCCGGATCCAGCGTTTCACACGGGTCGGACCAAAATTGTAGGCGGTGAGTGCGGTATTGACATTTCCAAACTTTAACTTCAGCATGTGAAGATAGTGGATGCCAAGCTTTACATTAATAATCGGATCAAACAAATGATCTTCCTGATCATCCCAGGAGATTTTTTTGATCTTGGCCAGCTGCCTTCCCGTATTCGGAACAATCTGCATGAGACCTACCGCCCCTTTCCTGGAAATAGACCAGTTATAAAAAGAGCTTTCGGTCGAGATGAGCGCCAGGATCAACTCAGGATCAAAACCATAGCGCTGACTCTCCTCACTAATGAAGGACACCAATGCTTCGTTCTCTGACGATTTCAATCCGGTGTAGAATTTGGAAAGGATTTGATAGATCTTCTCTTCGCGATCAGAGCGGATATGTTTTACGGGAACAGAGAGGGAAACGGTCTCGACCAGAGCTTCTTCCAGTACTGGAATCGGCCCCGGAACCGCCAAGTCCAACAACAGGGGACGAGAAAAGAGCAAGGCCATCGGAACAACCAGGAGCCATACGTGCTTATATGTCGGTTTATATTGATCCATTACCTAGAACTCTACTCCTTTACCTATATCCGAGTCAATCCCCTCGAAAGAGGGGGGGGGTCCGCTGCCTACTCTGCCAAAGTGACAACGGTAATGCCGTCGCCGCCTTCCCAGTCATTGCCCGGCCTGAATGACTCGACATAAGGGGATTGGCTTAAGTAGGCGCGAACCGCTTTCTTTAAACGACCGCTTCCATGGCCATGGATGAGAGAAACCTCTCTCTCCCCCGACAGCATCGACTGATCGAGCTTACGCTCAATCAGTTCAATCGCTTCTTCAATACGCTGACCATGCAGATCAAGCCGCGAGGAATCTTCTTCACTTCTTCGTCTCTTCATAGGTAGGTTGCGGATTCTTCCCTTCCCCGGTAAAATCAACCCCAAACTAACATATGGTTTTAAATAAGGGAACCTCTGATTAAGTCTGGCTTGAGTCTTTCAGGAGATCTTATGTTTCGATTCAAGACGCAAATCGCAGAGGATGGTTCTCGCGAAGCCATAGCCCTCTATTGTCAAGATTTGCAACGTAAAAGCGGGACGTTTTTGCCCTGAAAAAACAATTCATGCCTTAATCTGTGATTCCATAAGGTCAACAGGATGTCTCTCAGCGCAAGACAGCTTAAAACCGTTCTAACCGAAATCCAGGGACTGCTGAAAGGAGGACGGATTTTCCGGGTCGATCAACCCCGGGCCTGGGCCATCCTCTTTCAGGTTGATCAACACGGGAAACGGCATCGTCTCTATTTCTCCGCGCATCGGCGGCACTCTCGGTTTCACCTCGCCACAGCTTACCCGCCCAACCCGCCGAAGCCCCCTCAATTCTGTCAACTCCTGCGCGCCCACCTTCGCTATAAGCGGATTGTCTCCATTCATCAGATCGACGGAGACCGTGTCATCCGTATTGATTTTTCCTGGATGGCCAGTGAGAAATCGGAAAGCATCTCCTTGACGGCTGAATTGATGGGCCTGTCTGCAAATATCTTCCTGTGCGATGCCCGGGGAGTCATCCTCGGATCACTTTATCCATCCCGCGATAAACGATCTCTACGCACGGGTGCCCTCTACCAGTCCCCCGTCATCCATCCGGAGACCTCTTTCCATGAAACCACAATTCCGATCATTGAAAACGAGCAGTTTGAGTTCAATCATTCAGTAGAGGCCTTCTATCGGACCATCGAAGAGGAAGAGAAAAAAGATTCCTTAAAAAAAGAAGCCCTTTCACGACTCGACAAGACCATCCGTCGGCATCAAAAAAGATTGCGCCAGCTCCGGAGCAAATGCTCCGAAGCAAAAAATTCTGAAAGATATCGTACATTAGGAGAGATCCTGAAGAATAACATGCATCACATCACACCCGGAGCGCTTACCCTAATCTGTGTGGACCCCGCTCAGGAGGAAGGATGCGAGATCGAACTTGAATTGAACCCAGCTCTTTCGCCCTCGGAAAACCTTGAATGGTATTTTAAGCGCTATAAAAAAGGACAAACTGCCGCGGCCTCCCTTCAGGCAGAAATCATAAAGAATGAAGAAGAGATAACCCGCCTGGAGCATCATTTCAAAATCATCTCAGAAGGGGGAAACCTCGATCCGGACGCGCTCCCGATTCTTCGGACACCGAGGCAGAAACCCAAAAAATCCGGACCTCCGAGTTTTTTATCATCAGACGGCGTGACCATCGTTGTCGGAAGAAATGATCTGGAGAATGAGGCGCTTACCTTCCGTCTGGCAAGGGGAAATGACCTCTGGTTCCACGCCCGGGGCATTCCAGGCTCACACCTGATCGTACGGATGGAACGGAGACGGGAGATCCCCTATCAAACCCTCCTGGATGCCGCCACGCTGGCGCTCCACTTCAGCAAAGGCCGCAAGGCCGGAAAAGGGGACGTTCTTTATACCTATAGGAAATATATTCAAAGGCCGAAGAATCAGAAGGCAGGAAGTGTACTCACTTCACAAGACAAGAATATTTATATCGAGATCGAAGCGGCCCGTTTAGAACGGATCTTGCAAAACCGCATCAGACCTGTTTAGAATGGCGTCTTTTTGAAAGCCGCACAGGCAGCGGAATTTATTGTAACTGCTCAACATGCTTGGATAAGCCTTCAGAGCAAGGTGCTTGGAGAATTGAATAAGATGTCTAAAAAAGTCCGTACGCTCCTCTTCGTGTCCTGCTTTGTCATCTTTTTTACCTATGGATTCCGCTTCTTTGTCCTTTACAATCGCTGGGGAGTTGATCCCCTTCGCGTTCTTCATCTTCTGATCGCATTGTTCTATTACGGCTTGGGAATATTTGTACTCCGAATGGGGATACAAGGCTCGCGGACAGAGCGCCGAGACTACAGCATCCTCATGTATGCATCTCTTTTCACCGTTATTTATTGGAGCTTCAGGTGGGGCAAGGTTGTTTTTTCCCCGGAGAATGATCCCAACCCACGGGCCCACCTCCACCTTGCTTCACTCTACCTGGTCATGGGTGGACTTCTCTTGGCGGCAGGATGGTCCGGGCGCAAGCGCCTTCAGGACCCCAAGAACCAAGATAGAATCTTGGGGTAAACCGCCGATTCGCCTGCCCACGCATAGAGAGCGTGATCCCCAACCTCTTTGCGGGGTTAGTGAGCGAATAAAAATGTCATTTTTTCACTACGGGTCGAAGAATCCTTGCCTCCTTGAGGCGAGGTTCTTCCATACTGCGTTACCGGCCAAAAGTCTCCTCACCGTACAGTGAGTACGCCTCGGTCGCCCTTTGGCCTCTGGCCTTGTCTTTCAGGCGACTTGACGGTTTATTGTCAGCATTTTGTTTTACTGGGAGACCATTTGAAATCCATTCTATTAGCATTGACCATTGTTTTATTGAATTTGACGCCGGATGTACTGGCGCTTGCCGCAGAACCCGGTGTGCCGCGCGATCTGCTCACCCCACAGGCCGAGGTCTTTCTTGTCACGGTAGGTCCGGGGGACCTTGTCTGGGAACGTTTCGGACACAACGGTCTCGTCATCCGGGATAAAGAACGCGGCTTCAACCAGATCTTCCACTGGGGACTGTTCAGTTTCCAATCCGAGAACTTCTGGCCGCGATACATTCGCGGAGAGATGTTATACGCCATGGGGAGTATCGGCGCAGACGTCTTTGTCCAACTCAATACCGAAAGTGACCGAAATGTCTGGGTCCAGAAACTGAGTCTGACGACAGACCAGAAGAACAAGCTCGCACACTTCCTGATAGAAAATGACACGGATGCAAGCCGGACCTACCGCTACGATTACTACCTCGACAATTGCTCCACCCGCGTGCGCGATGCAATCGATCAGGTTCTCGGGGACGTGATCGCCAGGGCCTTACAAGGAAAGGAGACCGGAGAAAGTTTTCGCTCCCACACCCGGCGACTCCTCCAGGGTTTACCGATGGCCTACCTCGCGAGTCAGCTTGTCCTCGGGAATCCAGGAGATCGGGACATTTCAATCTGGGAAGAAACCTTCACCCCGATGGCGCTGAGGCGTCACCTGAATACGGTGGCGCTAGAAGACGGCTCCCCTCTGGTTCTATCAGACCGACAGATCTTCCATTCAAAGAGCATAAAGGAGCCGACGGAAATTAAAAGCTTCCTACTCATCTTTTCAGGAATCGGTTTCTCTTTGGGCTTGTGCTTTGCGGTCCTGGGCCATTTCACCACAAAAGGATGCAGGTGGAGTCGCGTGGGACTGGGATTGCTGGGCAGCCTGTGGGGACTCTTAAGCGGCCTGGTCGGGACACTGCTTCTACTGGGATGGTTCTTTACAGAACACCGATTTTGGTACTGGAACGAAAACCTGCTTCAATATAACCCCCTGTCCCTGGCATTGGCCTTTCTCTTTCCCATCCTCCTCCTGCGTGGGCATCTGCCCAGGAGGGCAGCACAACTGTCCTACGCGATTGTTGCGCTCTCGGTAGCGGGCCTTCTCCTCCAGATCCTCCCTGGATTTGATCAGGTGAATGGCGAGATCATTGCCCTCACACTCCCCGTCCATGTAGGTCTGTCCTGGGCCGCAGGCCGTACGCAATCTTTCATTGGGTAAATCCACCTCGCCCCTCTTAAATGGGCAGCAACTTAAGGGCCTTGATAACCCACTATTTCACTCATATAATTATAGGATATATCCTATAATTATATGAGTGCCCCTTGGGGATATATTGTGAGAATGAAGAAGCCACACATTTCCCGGCCTGTTGTGCGGCTTGGAAACTCGAAAAAGAATATTTTGGAGTCTCCACAAGAAGTGCGAAAATTGATCGGTGACGAATTACAGCTTATCCAATATGGGGAAATGCCGAAAGATGCAAAACCGTTTAAGGGAGAGTTATTGTCAAATCTGGTGTATGAGATCTTCATTAAGCGGCGACCTGATCTGATTTATTGATCTCAATCCCATCTTTA
>DUAG01000048.1 GCA_012960925.1 Candidatus Manganitrophaceae bacterium | reverse complement strand
TCGTAGATTCTCCTCCTAAATTACTATATTGGAAAATTCTACTTCTGAGCACCTTTATATTTAGGGAGGATTACCGATCCATATCGTACCCGTAGGAACTCAACGATCATGGGGAGGAGAGAGACCCCGATGACCCCAAGAATCACCAGAGTGAAATTCTCTTTAATCAGGGGCAATTGCCCGAAGAAATATCCTCCGGCAAGAAAGGAAACGATCCATAGTATCCCACCGAAGACATTGTATCCGGTAAAACTCCAGTAATCCATTTTCCCGATTCCGGCGACAAAAGGCGCGAAGGTCCTGATAATCGGAACGAAGCGGGCAATAATAATCGTTTTCCCCCCATATTTTTCATAAAAGAGCCGAGTACGATCAAGATGCGCCCGGTTTAAGAGACGGCCCCCTTCTTTACGGAATATTTTTGGGCCGAAGTAGTACCCGATTCTGTAGTTCACCGCATCTCCGGTCACTGCCGCAACAATGAGCGAAGGGATCAACCATTCGATCTTGAGCCCATTCCCCGCCGCAAGGGCCCCGACAGCAAACAAGAGGGAATCCCCTGGGAGAAAAGGGGTTACGACCAGACCTGTTTCACAGAAAATAATCAGAAAAAGGATGAAGTAGATCCAGAGTCCATAATCCTGAAATATCCCGTTAAGATATTTGTCTAAATGAAGAATCACATCGATGTAATTCTTAAGGAGTGCCACGTTTTCAGATACCCTGTTTGCCTTGCTTCTTTATGGCGGCGCGACTTTTTTTCTCGATCTCTTTGACGAGCGCCTGATGTGTGGCACATCCGACGATCTGTTTGATCAGGGGCGCACGGATGGAAGGGGGATGAAGCAGGAAGCGTTCCTTTAACGCAAGAAGGCGGGCGAGCGACGCGTCTAGCTTCGCTTCAGAGAGAATCCCTTTTTCGAAGGCATGAATTAAAGCCTCAAGGACGGCGGCTTGCTGATCGGGTGAGTGGCAAACCAGAATTAAATCGCTCCCTGCCTTCACGGCCTGGACGGCGGCTTCGGGTACGGTAAATGAAGAAGTGATTCCTTTCATCTCCAGGTCATCTGTGACGACAACCCCATTGAACTGGATGGTCTTTCTCAATAATTGGCCAATGACCTTTTTAGAAAGTGACGCGGGAAGACGGTCATCAATACCTCGATAACGGACATGGGCGGTCATGATGCAGGGAATGCGGTTTTCAACGGCATGAATGAAGGGTTTGAGTTCAATATCAACCAAACGACTGAGGGGGTGCTTAATTTCTGGAAGGGTCTCATGTGAATCCGACGAGGTATCCCCATGCCCCGGAAAATGTTTACCGCAGACGATGACCTTTTGATCAATCATCCCAACCATCATGGCCAATCCATGCTTCGAAACAATTGCGGGGCTTCCTCCAAATGCACGATCACCTATAATCGGATTTTTGGGGTTTGTGTCCACATCAAGAACCGGGGCAAAATTCATATTGATCCCGACAGACCGAAGCTCTTTTGCTATCGCCTCAGCATGGCTGTAAGTCAGCGGAATAGAGTCACATAGCCCAAGCATCCTGGCCGAGGGAAATTGCGTAAATGGGAGAGGAAGGCGTGAGATCCGACCGCCCTCCTGGTCAACCGCGATGAACAGCGGTGCGTCTGACGAAAGCTTCTGGAGGGCCTTGGTGAGTCGGGCGCATTGCGTCGGATCCTCGATATTTCGGGAAAAAAGGATAACCCCGCCAAGATCGTATTCTTTGATCAAATTCCGGATCTCTTTCGTAGGGGCGGTGCCTTCAAACCCCACCATCAAAATCTGTCCCACTTTCCGCGCAAGATTCATCGCGACACGCCTCCAGACTTCATAGTCAGATTGCTCAGGAATTGAATCAAAAGCCGCAGGGGAATCCCGGTTGCCCCTTTTGGAATATAGGGATGACCTCCATCATGGTTCCAGGCGGTTCCCGCGATATCGAGATGGACCCAGGGGGTCTTCCCCACAAACTGCTTTAAGAAGAGTCCAGCCGTGATGGCTCCACCGCCTCGTCCACCCACGTTTTTTAAGTCGGCAACATCGCTTTTAATCTGGTTAAAGTAAGACTCCCAGAGCGGAAGCTGCCAGGCCCGCTCCCCGGTTTCCCGTCCCGCGTTCTCTATCTGTGAGATCAATTTTTGGTCATTTCCCATCAGGCCAATGGCATGTTGGCCGAGGGCCACGACACAGGCACCCGTCAAGGTTGCGAGGTCAATGATTGCGGCCGGTTTGTACCGCGCCGCATAAGTAAGGGCATCTGCCAGGCAAAGTCTTCCTTCGGCATCTGTGTTAATCACTTCCACCGTTTTTCCGGACAGAGTCGTGACCACGTCCCCGGGGTGGACTGCCGTTCCGCTTGGCATATTATCGGTCGCGGGGAGAAGCGCAACGATATGGATCGGGAGGTTCAATTCAGCCACCACGCGCATCACACCCAGAACGGTGGCCCCGCCGGACATGTCGTACTTCATCAATTCCATTTTATCAGAGGGCTTGAGGGAGACCCCTCCAGAGTCAAAGGTAACCGACTTCCCCACCAGGACAATCGGCTTTTTTTTCTTCTTTCGCGTACTTTGTTTGATGCTGGAATCGGTACGCGCTCCCTCATATTCAAGGACAATAAATTTGGGAGGTTCAGCCGTTCCCTGAGCAACGGCAAGCAGGGCTCCCATGCCGATCTTTTCAATCTCCGACCGGTCATAGACCTCGACGTGCATGCCATGTTCCGCCCCGATGTGTACGGCTTCTTCCGCAAGATGACTCGGCGTTGCCATATTGGAAGGCGTGTTGCAGAGATCCCGAACATAACGCACCGCTTCAGCAATCCGATTTCCACGATTCGCGCCGATACGGATATCGAGTATGGATTTCCTATCAGAACTCAAGAGGGTGCAGTTCTTGATCTCCGTTGTATTCGGGCGCTCTGTCTTATATCGCTGGAATTGATAGAGACCCAGCAATACCCCCTCAATTATGGCCTGAGATAAATCACGAATCGAGACCCGCCTCACTTGTTTCGCGTAAACTGGTATCGAAATTTCGCCCAGTTCTATTTCTCGGACAAGTGTTGCCGCACGTCCCATCCCTTTTCGGATATGATCGAGCGTCACCTCGTTCCGCTTCCCCAGTCCAATAATCAGGAGCCGTGGAAAACCCGTCTTTCCATTCGGACGAATGAGTGTGGTTTGTAGAAATTTCCCGGCGAAGCCTTCTGTTGCGATCACCTCTCGAATCAGGCCGCCGATGGCCTTATCCACCGAGGCGATCTCTTTCGCGAGATCTTCCCCCTCATAGTGGGTAAGGATCAGGATCTCTCCTTTGGCTTTTAGTACAGAACCCTGTTTAACTGTAATTTCCATATAAATCCCTTTAAACCCCTTTCATCGCGGCATCCCAGATATATTTATGCATCTGTAATTGAAAACGAACCGGGAGTTTTTCTTCCAGGATCCATTCAGCCAGCTCCTTCGCCGGCATCTGTCCGAAGACCGGAGAAAAATAGACGATCTTGCCCCGAAGTACTGAATACTGTTTGAGTATGTCCTTGGCCCAGTCGTAATCGGCCCGGTCAGCAATAACAAACTTGATTTCGTCCCGGTCTTTTAAGCATGCCAGGTTTTCCCAAACCGTGGCATGATCCATTCCACTGCCGGGACATTTAATATCCAGTATGATGATTGCCCGGGAATCGATCTGATTGATGGGCAGGCTGCCGCTCGTTTCGACGAGAACCTGGAAACCCTCATTCAAGAGTGCCTTGATGAGGAGAGGACTCTCTTCCTGAAGGAGTGGTTCCCCGCCAGTCAATTCTACGAAGCGGCACTCAAAACTTCGGACCACTTGAAGGATCGATTCGACAGAGTATTCAAGCCCCCTGTGAAACGCATACGCTGTGTCGCACCATTGGCAGCGGAGATGACATCCAGTGGTCCGCACAAATACACAGGGGAGTCCCGCATAACTCGACTCCCCTTGGATACTTTTAAAAATCTCATTGATTTTCATTCATCTGATACGGCCAATCCCGGTTTCATGACAATGGAGGGTAAGGTTCTTTTCTTGCGCCGATCATCCGTACGACAATCTTTTCTGCGCTGCTCCGCCCGTCGAAGATCTGATCGAGGAGAGAGCAGAACGCTGACCCGGCGCTCGGGGCCATATCCTCGTGTCAGTTTCCGTCGTTCGTCTCTTCGCTCTTCCATTTCTTTTCCACAACTCAAGATGCAAAATTTGGTCTCAAGTAAGAGCCAAATAATTTTTAGAGGACAAAGATCAAGAGACTTTTGGAAGATCACTCAGTCTAGAAAGGCAATCGGCGGCCTCTGATTGTGCAATTACGGCAGTGGGCACCTTATCGGTCGATGGAGTCTAGCAGGTCAATAAAATAAGGTCAAGTTCATCGCCAATAACTCTCTATCGAGATTTAATGAACCCATCCTCAACAAGGCGGAGGTTAAACTCACAGGCACACTCAATCCAAGGGAATGATATTAAAATACAGGCAAAGGGATATTTTCTAGGATAAATCAGGATGGATACCGCAGAAGCACAAATCCAAAGGTCAGGTGAGGAAAGACAATATGAACGAAACTACCTGCTAGGGATAAAACTAGCGCGGAGGGCCTTGAGACGCTTCTTTCTGGCTTCTTTCTGTTTTCTCTTCTTCTTTACTGAAGGCTTCTCGTAAAAACTTCGTCGTTTCAGCTCTTTTAAAAGCCCCTCTTTGGCCAGCTGCCTCTTGAGAGCCTTTAAAGCCTTCTCGATCTGGTTGTCATAAACCTTGATCACCACCAATCTCCTTTAAATTTTAAAACCTAAGCATCACTTCTACGGGGGACGACCCATAACCAACAATATTGCCCCCGATTATCCCCCATAGACACCGTCTTGTCAAGGGGATTTCGGGCTCAGCATAAGCCGACATATTGATCCGACCTGAAGAGGATGTACTTTCCCAGATTCCACAATTTAGACCTTAAGGCCTTGTGCTCACCCTACAAAAAGGGCGCATACTTGTTATTAGGGGACTCCGAACAAGTCATGAATTTTTTTCAGGGCACTTATGTTCCGCTTCTACATTTCACATCGAAACATAAGATCTCCCTGAAAATTCAACCCAGACTTCATCAGAGCTACCTATAATTTCCCTTCTACAGGTAATTACGCGATCCATCCAGTGTAATTAGTCAATAAGAACCCGAGATAATACATCTGACCATTCTATATCAGAAATAGGGCTGTATACTACTCAATGGGGATTCCCAAAGGTCGGACCCCCATCTTTTGAGGGCATTGACATTGGAAGCATCCGGGATACAGTTGTTTTACGCAGAACGGACCTTCCGGTTAGAGTCAGAAGAGGCCTTGATAAAAAGTTCGACCGAGAGAATCGGATCTGCTCAAGAAGATCCATATCACCACAATTAAAAAAAGGGGGCAGTGGATGAAACAAATAAGAATAGTCGTGGGGGCATTATTTTTTGTCAGTCTTATCGTGGGTGCTATTCCGGCCGAGGCCAAGACGGATCCCGAAACCGGCTTGAAGGTGACGAAACCTTATGCTTTTTCTGAACCTGGGGATGCCGTATTTATCTCAACAGGATTTCCGACCAATCCAACCATTGTCGATTCGGACAAAATGAAGATCAGAGCCCGATTGACCTTCACGCCGAATGAAGCCTACCATCTGTCCGTCACCGTCAGGGATGTAGACACCAGGATGGCGCTCCAAACACTCTTTGTCTTTTTTAATGATGGGAGCATGAGCAGCGGGACAACGTCGGCCAAAGGCAAGATACACCTTACTGCTGAAGACCCTCTTCTGATGGTCGATGGGGATCTCAGTTCAGGAAAATCCGACATTAAGATTATCTCCTCAGGATTGCCGAAAGGAACGGACCTGACCATAAAAGTCACCTTGATACCCAGGAATCCAAACCTTTCCAGTATCACACAGATGGGATTTGTGAGAACAAGCAGCAAGTAATCTTGTGACAGACGATTAGGAGAGTCCCCCGGGATTCATGGGGGGGGGCTCCCCTATCACAAGTCATCCGCACGAAAGACCCCGACAAAGCAAAGACCGCCCTAATCTCACAAGTCACACGCTATTTTCCCTGAGTGAAGCCTCCGCCTTTGCCCCTTCGCCCCGGAGGGCCTCCTTTTTTCTTCATTCCGTTTCTGCTACACTTCTTGATACCAATAACCTTAATGAAGGTAATCCCATGAAGGAGTTGGACCTTGAGAAAAACCGGCCTGAGGGCGAGATGGCATTAGTAGGTGAGGAGCGGGAACTTTCGGTCTACGACCCCCTTCAGCGATATCTCGCAGAGGTTCGCAGGTATCCCTTCCTCAGCCGGGAGGAAGAACACGCGCTCTCGATTCGGTTTCGTGAAAAAGGCGACCTCGACGCGGTCACACAGTTGATCTTGTCCCACCTTCGCCTGGCCGTCTCCATTGCGATGGAGTACAGAAACCTTCCTTTTAATGTGATGGACCTGATTCAGGAAGGCAATGTCGGTCTGATGCATGCCGTCAAGAAATTTGATCCCTACAAGAAGGTCAGGGTATCCACCTACGCCACTTGGTGGATCCGCGCATACATCCTGAAATATATCCTCCAGAATTGGCGCCTGGTCCGAATCGGCACAACGGAGACACAACGCAAGTTGTTCTTCCGGCTTTCCAAAGAGCGGGAACGACTGGAAAAACTCGGCGTGGAGGCCGGACCCAAGCTTCTCGCAAGCCGCCTGGATGTCAAAGAGAAAGATGTCATTGAAATGTCACAACGTCTGAGAGGGCATGAGCTCTCTCTTGACGCCCCTGCCAGCGCCCTGGCGGACGAACCCCTTTCGAATGTTCTTCCATCCCAAGAGCCGAGGGTCGATGACGCCCTGGCCGATAAACAACTGACCCTTTTGTTCCGATCCAAACTGGAGGAATTTTCAAAGATATTAAAACCGAGAGAGGTCGCGATATTGTCAGAGAGAATCCTGGCAGAAAAACCAAAAACCCTCGAGACATTTGCATCAAAACTTCAGATTTCAAAAGAACGGGTTCGACAGATCGAAGAAAATATCAAAAAAAAGCTGAAAAAATTCATGAGAGAAGAGATTGGGGAAAGCTCAGGAAGCCCGTAAAATATCAGAAGAACCCAACGGTGACTTATAATTCCGCAATCACGGAATGAGGGAAGCGCACATCGCTTTAAGTCTCACCCATCATCGTGTTATAAATACTGTAAATTTGAGGAGACGTTGTGCCCGGATTTCACCATCTGTTTGTCTGTACCGGCCCCAACTGCCGTCAGGATGGGGCCGAAGAGACCTTGCAGGCCCTTCAAAGGACACTTGAGAAAGAAAACCTGACAAAAAAGATTCGTGTTACCCTCTGCCTTTGCCTCGGCCAATGCGGCAATGGCCCCAACATGGTCATCTATCCTGAAGGGACATGGTATGCGGGCCTGGATGAGAAAGTGGTTGAGGACCTGGTTCAAAAACACCTTATAGGGGGGGAAATCCTTCCCCACCTTCTGAGCGTTCCTTCCGATGGATAAACTCGATTTATCAGATTGAGTTTCACGGACATTGCGGCATTACGGAGGCTGAGCGGTCGGTCGGCCAACACCTTTCGGTTGATATCGCTTTGCCTTGCGATTTCAAAAAGGCTGCCGAGACCGATCGTCTGGAAGAAACGATCGATTATGACCGTCTGAGTTCTGAAATTTCAAAACTGGGAAGGGGACAAGCGGTCCACCTGATTAAAACCCTGGCTGAAAAAATCGCGGAGAAGGTTCTGGAAAATAGACAGGTGCATTCGGTTCGTATTCGTCTTAAAAAATATCTCCGCCTGCGAAACGATACGGGGAGGGGTCGTCGTTGAATGCGTCAGGACACGTTCGTAACGATTCAGTTTTTTTCCGAGGAGAGATTTGCCTCAATCTGATCTTTTAAAAATGTCCGAATGGATTTTATTTTTTCCGGATCCGTCAACTTTTTCTCATCAGAATCGGTCACGTAAAAAATATCGACCACTTGATCCAGGCGTGTTGCAATCTTTGCAGCACAAATGGTCAGGCCGGCATCAAAGATTGACTTTGAGATGACATAGAGGAGCCCTCGCCGATCAGGAGCATAGAGATCAATCACGGTGTAGGTTTGTGAGCTATGATTATCCAGTTCCACGCGAACCGGTTGGGGCAAAGGGACAGGTCTCTTTTTACGCTGAAAGCGATTGTTTTTTGAAAGAAGTACTTCTACCTTTTCGTCTCCTCGCAGGACCTTCTTGATCTCTTCCAGAATACCCGAGGACCGATCACCCGGAAACAGACCTGGGTAATCCGGATCAACAACCTGAAAGGTATCGATGATCATTCCGTTCGGTAACGTATAAACCTGGGCCGCCAGGATTTTCAGTCCTTTGGCTGTAAGAACACCTGTTATCTTTGAGAAGATACCACGTGAAATCTTACGGTACGTGTATAAGGTATATTCTGTGACCCCTCTACTGGGAAGTGCTCGTGCATCGATCCGGACAGGGTCAGCGTTGAGTTGTTTGAGGGATGACAAGTCAATCAGGATCTTCTCTATGGGGGTTTTCAACAAATAACGGGGTGGCAACTGAGGGAGGATTTCCTCCAGCCACGCCACCGGGAACTCCCCTTTCGCCGACCCCGGAATAAGCGCCCGAGTTGATTCAACTTTTTTTTGTTTTGATTCTTTTTCTTTTCCAGCCAGAAGGACCAGGGCCTCACGGTAAAGTTTGCTCAGGAGGTCTCCTTTCCAACTGGTCCACCTTCCCGGGCCAACCGCCCGAATATCCGCAACGGTTAAGATGAAAAGATTTCGGAGGGTATCTGGAGAGGAAACCTCCCTGGTGAACTCGAGGAGGACCGGTTCGTTTGAAAAATCACGGTAGAGGGCAACTTCTGAGAAAATAAGATGCCGGCGAACGAGGAAAATGAGCAAGTCCTTCTCTTCTCCCCCGTAGCCAAGAAGGGTCGCCGCCTCCTCAGCGATCTCTGCACCCACCCGACTGTGATCCTTTCCTTTTCCCTTGCCAATGTCATGGAGAAGGAGGGCCAGGTGAAGGATATCTTTCTTCCGAAGGCCGATGTAAACCTCATGGAGAAGACCTTTTTCATCCAGAAGACCCTCTGCCTCCTCTAAAGCCCGGATGCTATGCTCATCCACTGTAAAGGCATGTGATGGACTCTCTTGTACCAAGCAGTGCACCCTGGAAAATTCTGGAATAATTCTCCACAAAAGGCGTGTACGGTGCATGATTCTTAAGGTAAGCGCAATATCTCCTGGTTTGGACAGGAGTTCCCGAAACAGGGGAATGGCATCGGATGAGAGGGGAGTCTCCTGTTTTTTTTCAGAAATCTGGGAGATAACCTCTAAAAGCGGATCAGCAATCCGGGCCGAGAATTCCTTTGCGTAAAGAAAGAGCCTCAGGATATTGCTGTCTTCCTCCAGAAAATGGAAGGGTTTGGGTGATTGGATCGAAATCTCCCCGGAGATCAACTGAAACCCAGGCGTGAGAACACGCGTATTCCAGGCCCGCCGCAATTTCTGGTATCGACTGACGGGGGAGGCTTCCCGGGCGAAACGTTTCGATATTTCGAAGATCCTTCCCGTTTCAATATAGTAACGCCGCATAAACTCACGACGATCTTTGAAATTGAAAAATGGGGCAATCTCTTCCTGCAAATCAATCGCCAGATAGTCAGAGGCTTTTCCATCCATAAAATGGAGGTGATTTCGAACCTTCCAGAGAAAATCATGTGCTGTTTTCAGACTGGTATATTCTATGTTAGACAGGTGTCCCCACTGGTGAATCTGAGGGAGGTTGTCCGTCCGATAGCGTGCGGAGGCGACCCATTTCAGAAAATGGACATCTCGTAATCCTCCTGGACTCTCCTTGAGATTGGGTTCGATGAGAAAAGGAGTTGGCCCAAACTTGGCATGTCTTGTGTCCCTTTCCGATTCCAGGTGATGCAGAAACACCTTGAGATTCTTATCGACCACTTTTAAGAAAAACTGCTCACGGAAGGACTTAAACAGGGGGCGGTTCCCGAGAAGACGCCGCGATTCCAAGAGCGAGTTTCCAATCACCTGATCCTGTCGTGCAAGGTCGATACACTCCTCAGTGGTCCTGAAACTGTGACCGACCTTATACCCCAGGTCCCACAGGAGACAGAGGAGTTCGGATGCTAGAGGTTCGGCTTCTTTCCTGTCTTCGACCGGACATAGAAACATCAGATCGATATCAGAACCCGGTGAGAGTTCAGCCCGGCCATAGCCCCCAATGGCGATCAAGGCCCCATTCCACTCCTCTGCCAGACCCGGATCGATGAAATGGACCGCCTTTAAAACAATAGAATCCGCCAGATTGGTGAGCGCTTCCCCGGTCTGACTTCCTCCACCGCCCTGATGATGATAGGAACGAATTTCCTGATATTTACCGTCAAATACCTTTTGAAGTTCAGCCAGAACTTTGCTCTGGGTCTGTTCCATGGACCGCTTAGGCCTCCTCCATACTTAATGAAAATATTCCGCAAATCCCCAGATCCGCTCTTCCTCAGACCCGCTTTTTATGATGCCTTCCACTGCCATGAGATGGTAACCCCCGAATATCCATCTCTTCCCGATCTCGAGGCGTGACCAGACAAAGAAAGTCCCGAAGGAGGGCACCTCGATGCGCCACCTTTGTGGAACGGAATATAAGGCAAAGGGAGGCGTGACGTCCTTAAGTGTTGTTAAGGGAATCGGCGACGTGAATTCATGGGTCACCTCATTCCCGGAGAGAATCACGCCCCCTTCATTCTGCAGGGTTTCCGAAAAGTTATACTCTTTTAAAAATTGGCCTCTATCTGCCTTATTCTGGTGAAAATAGATCTGGCGTCCCTTCACCGTGGTCAGATAAAACCCCTGATACTCCTTGTAAAGTCCTTTATACCTTTTTAAGCCGTCGAATCCCTTCCAGATCAAGGGCTCGTGGAGAAGTTCGCCCCAGTATTCGATACCCTTCAGGGTAACGACCGCCTCAGAAAAACCAATACTTCTCTTAAGATTCGCCCCCTTGTCAGAAACATACAGGGGGGTAGTCGGTCCACTGGAGATGTTGATTGTAAAATCACCTCCATCATACTGAAGCCTGAATCCCGATACCGGAGACCCCTCGGCCTTTGCAAAATATGAAGGTTGAATCTTCTCCAGATCTTTTCCCCGATAGAAATACTTGTCATTGCCTTCGAGGAAAGACCACTCATTTTTGTAGAACACCGCCCCAAAAAACTCTCCCCAAAGGCTTATTTCCTTACTCCCACGACCGAAGGTCAGAATGATAAGAAGAAAATTATCCACATCACTCCCCCGAAAGATAAACCGGTCGGAGTGATAACTGGCCTCCGCCTCCCCCACCAGGGGAGGCGGAGCGGTATCGGCGGAAGCATCGGGAATAGTGTACGGATAAACGACGACCAGGAGCAAGACAAACAAAAAACCCTTGATCGTGTTCTGTGGGATCATCCCAGGATGTTGACAGATCCGGCGATAGCTGTCAACATTTTGGAGTCACCCTCATTCCGCGATTGCGGAATGAGGAACCACTGATTCGCCTGAGATGGCTGCGTTATCGGCCCAGATCTCCCCCAGGCTACAGGTGAGTACGCCTCGGTCACCCCTCATAATGTCTCTGGCCTTGTTATTCAAGCGACTTGGTGGTCTATCAATCGCTGATTTTGGGAATCACTCCGGGTCCGGGATATATCATAGGAGAAGTCATCAGGCTGAGTGAAAGACCCGACGAGACAAAAAATGCCATTCACAGGACGTAAGCAATCCTCGGGTCTCTTCCTGACAGAATTCTCCTGTCTTTTCCGCATCTTCTTTCCAGACCATTACGGCGCTCAGGTCTCTTGAAATTCGGATCATTGAAGGTCCGACGGTCAAGCCTTGACCTCAAAATTTTTCCGGAACGACCCTCCGTGGGTTGCATAGAGTCTCATTTCCTTTGTATGACAGGTCACCTTACAGAGGGAAACTCCTTCTATTAGCAACGCCTCCATGGAGGAGAATAAGGGCATGCTGTACCCTAAGGACCTCTGAAAAACTCATAAATTGTTTTTTTAGGGCACTTATGTCCCGCTTCTGCGTTGAAAATCTTGAACACGCACAGCGAGCGTACTAGGTTAGCGAGTGTATAAAGATAAAGATCTTTTTCATTTCGGGTCGAAGAATCCGCACCTTTGGGGCGTGGTTCTTCCAAATAGCAGGCTATGGCTTCGCGAGAACCATCCTCTGCGATTTGCGCCTTGAATCGAAACATTTTATCTCCTGAAAAAATCAACCCGAACTTAATCAGAGGTTCCATTACCAAATTATTGTGTTGCTTCCTCCATAATTTCCATCATTCTTTTGACATACGTATTTTTGGAAACCAGTTCATCATCAATGAGTTGCGCGCTTTCAAAAAGTCCGAGGATGCATTTGGAGATCAGAGGGTCTTTGTCATTTGCGATATAGCGTTTCGATAGATTCCGAATCACAGGATGATCGGCATTCACTTCCAGGATTCGTTTGGATAAAGGCACCTCCTGGCCCATCATTTTCATCAACTGCTCGGTATGCTTATCCGCGCCATCAGCGCTTGCGACCAAGGTCACCGCCGAATCGACAAGGCGTTTTGAAACCCGAACCTCTTTCGCCCGGTCTTTCAGCGTTTCTTTAAACAAATCAATCAGTGCGTTAGAGAGTTGATTCTTTTCTTTCTCTCCTTCTTTTTCATCCCCTTGTAAATCAAGATCGCCTTTGTCGATGGCTTTAACCGGCTTTTTATCATACTCCGGAATGGATGGAATAATAAAAGCATCTACAGGGTCGATCAGGTACAAAACCTCTGTCTCATGTTTTTTAAAATATTCCATATTCGGATTGGTTTCAACTTGATCACGGCTCTCACCCGATAAATAATAAATCTCCTTCTGATCGTCCTTCATGCGGGTAACGTACTCTTTAAACGAGGAGAGGACGCCCTCATTTTTCCCTGAGCTTTCAAAGCGCAGCAGGTCAACAATTTTTTCCTTGTTTGAAAAATCGCTGTTCACCCCGTACTTAAAAAGCTTGCCAAAGGTGCTATAAAATTCGGCATACTTCTTTGACTCCTTTGTCGCCATTTTATCGAGCCAGGCAAGGATTTTCTGGGTGAGCGTGGTTTTTATTTTTTGCATCACGGGCGAAGACTGCACCGTTTCCCTCGAAACATTGAGCGGCAGATCCTCCGTGTCCACAACCCCCCGGACAAACTGGAGATATTCCGGCAATAAGTCTTTGCAATCTTCCATGATCATCACGCGATTAGAATAGAGCTGTAAGGTCTTATGCTCCTGCATCCTCATGAGTTCAAAAGGCGCATTTTTAGGAATAAACAGCAGGGCCTTGAATGTCGCGCCGACCCCTTCAAGCGAAAGAGACAAATAATCTAGAGGGTCTTCCCAGTCATTAGCAATAAATTTGTAAAACTCGTTGAGCTCCTCCTCCTTAAGATCCTTTGCCTTCCGGGTCCATAGGGGCGCGATGGTATTTACCTGCTCTTTCCCGACATAAATCGGAAAATCAGCAAAGTTTGAATATTTTTTAATCGTGTTTTTTATTCTTACTTCCGTTGATAATTCTTTGAATTCATCCTTTAACTGAAAAGAAATCTTCGTCCCTCTTTCCTTCCGTTCAATCTCTTCGATTGTATAATTTCCGCCCAGCGATGAGGTCCATCGCAAGCCGACACCCTCTTTGTCGGCATAACGCGTTTCAATGACAATCTGATCGGTCACCATGAAGGCCGAATAAAATCCCACGCCAAACTGCCCGATCAAATCGCCGAAATCATCTTTCTCTCCTTTGGCTTGCTCTAAAAATTTTAATGTTCCAGAAGAGGCGATCTTCCCGATGTTATTGATCAAATCCTTACGCGACATGCCGACACCGGCGTCTTCAATCGAAAAGCGCTGTGCCTTTTCATCAACCTCTATTTTAATCGTCAATTCTTTATTGCGATCTAAAATTGTGTCATCCGTCATTTGCAAATAACGGACTTTATTGGAGGCGTCCGAGGCATTTGAAATCAGTTCTCTTAAGAATATCTCAGGGTGTGTGTATAGGGAGTGGACAATCAGATTTAAAAGCTGATTCATTTCCGCTTTATACTCAAAGGTCTCTTTCTTGCCGCTGACCGCACTCATCTCTTATCGCTCCTTTTCGTTATTATCAATCGTTTTTCACTGAACTTTTGTTGTTTTAGGGATCCCTAAATAAGCCAGGACTTTTTTCTCCAGGAAAAAATATCACTTCCACATTCGTAAAGTCATTTTTGACACAGCCCCGCTTTGGGGCTGAGAGGTTTAATGGAAGTGATCGAATCGTTTAGTAAAAGAGTTTGTAGCGGCGGAGGGACTTGAACCCCCGACCGAGTGATTATGATTCACCTGCTCTACCACCTGAGCTACGCCGCCAAATAAGTCAACACGGAGGATAACTATAAATTCTCTGGTCATATTCGATATAAGACCGACTGGAGCTAGTTTATAGCACCATCTCTTCTTCGGCGTCAATTGGATCTGGCGGATATTTTTGACAAATATGGCAGTTTCTTATATGATTGCCAATCCTTTATGATTGTGTGCGTCACTCCGACCCTCATGAAATTCAAATTAGATCTCGATAAATCCAAATACAACGAGCTGGCTTTTATCCTTTCCGGTTTTCTCCCTGGCTTGGGGCAATTTTACAATGGAGAATGGAAGAAAGGGTGTGCGTTCCTTGTTGCAGATGCTGTCTTAAAACCCTACCTTCTCCCTGAGGACTGGTTGGAAATTCTTCGTGGGAATATCCCCTTTTCCATCGGGTTGGTGGCCCGCATCATTACATTTGCTTCCTTTCGGGTCTGGGCTGTTTATGATGCGGACCGTTCAGCCAGGAAAATAAATGAAAAAGCCCTTCCCATCGCATCCGGAAAAACGCGTTAAAACACTGCTCCCTATCGTGCTAGTCCCCCCTCCACTCGGCCTGTTTTTCGTATTCGTCTTGCCCCAGGAATAAAAGGCGACTATACTTGCTTATGATAGCCTGCAGGTGTGTGTGAAAATCCCACAATCCGGAAATTGAAGAACGATTACCTTACGATCAAGACGAAGGGGGAAATGGATTATTTACAGTTGCTTCAGGGGAAGAACGTAACGGTAGTCTACAATGGAATGATTTACACGGGAAAGCTGGTCGGGGCCGGTGAAGATGAAATTCACCTTCAAACCATAAATGACTTGATGACCCTGCCGATGGCTTACATTTCAGATATACAGGAAGCATCGGGCGGAGAGGTTTAGACGATGAACCATGAGGGCGAAGAAACAATCCCTGAAGTCACCCTGACTCCAGAGCGATACAAAGAAAAAGGGGAAATACTCGGGCCTGATCCGATGGCAAACGGCCAACCCCAACCTTATGAGGAGAGCGTCTCTCTTTCAATCGCAGAGGGGGATTCACAGGAGATTGCAGAAGACGACAAGGTCGATTTTATCATCCCGGGCATTCTCTTTTTCCTGACCGTTCTCACGACCCTGGTTGCGGGCTCTCGCATGGAGGGGGGGCTTCCGTTTAAAAATCCGGCGGATCTGCTCAAAGGGGGTCCCTTTTCACTCGCACTGATGTCCATCCTGTTTGTTCATGAAATGGGTCACTACATCACAGCAAAATTCTATGGGGTGAAGACAACGCCGCCCTATTTTATGCCAGGCCCTTGGCCCGGCAACTTTATATTTGGTATCGGAACCTTCGGAGCCTTCATCCGGATGAAGTCTCCCATCGTGAAGAAAACCGCACTACTGGATATCGGCGCGGCGGGTCCGATTGCGGGCTTTGTGATTTCGGTTCTTGCGGTGATTATCGGCTTGCAATCTTCCAAGATTGTGGAGATGGAAGCGGGAAGATCCCTTTTCCGACTGGGAGATCCACTCATTTTCACGGCCATCGCCTCCATCCTCGGGAAAAACCCTCCGGCCGGATTTGACATCGCTTTGAACTCTGTTGCCTTTGCCGGATGGATCGGATTTTTTGTGACTTCGCTGAACCTTCTCCCGATCGGGCAATTGGATGGGGGGCACATCGCCTATGCCCTGCTGGGTCAAAAACAACGTTTTGTTTCAATCGGAATGGTCTTCGTCCTCATCGTGCTTGGAGTGACCGGTTGGACGGGGTGGCTGCTCTGGGCCGGTTTGACCGCCGTGCTTGGCGTACGGCACCCTCCCACGATGGATGAAAACGCCCCCCTCGACCTTAAACATCAGTTGGTCGGCTGGGGATCACTCGTCCTCTTCATTATTACCTTTATGCCGACCCCCTTCATGCCCGGTTCCTGAGGGCAGGACCCGGATTCATCCTCTCGTTACGTTTTCTTCTTTTTCAGGATCTCTATCATCTCTTTGTGAATCTTTCTGTTGGTCGCCAGGATTTCGTCCTCGTAAATAGAGTAAGCTCCGCCCGTGAAGTCGGTGATTCTTCCTCCAGCTTCCCTCAGAATAAGTGATCCGGCTGCAATGTCCCAGGGACGCAGCTTCGTCTCCCAAAACCCGTCAAAACGACCTGCGGCGACATAGCAAAGATCCAGGGCCGCCGACCCCGTCCTCCTGACCGCCTGGGCATTGAGGGTAAAATTAATAAAATGATTGAAGGTATTTTCCGGATCGGTCTGAATATCGTAGGAAAAACCGGTGACCAGAAGGCTCTGCTTCAGACCTTTGACTGAAGAGATCTGAATGGGCAAGCCATTCAAAAAAGCCCCCTTCCCTTTTTCAGCGCTAAAGAGTTCCCGACGGACGGGATCATAAATGACGCCCAGGCAAACGCGGCCCTTCACCTCCAGGGCGATGGAGACACAAAAAAAGGGAAAGCGGTGGGAAAAATTAGTCGTCCCGTCCAAAGGGTCGATAATCCATTTATACGGAGACCGGCTCTCTCTTCCAGAGCCCTCTTCGGCCATGATCTGGTGGTCGGGAAAATACCGGCTGATCAGTGTCACGATGGCCTTTTCGGAGCGGGTATCAATATTGGTCACAATCTCGAGCGCCTCCTTGTAGGAAACCGTGATCTCCTGCTGAAGCCCCGCCTTCAGAATTTTCCCGCCCCGCTTCGCCGCCTGAACAGCAATCTTTTTAAAAGCTTCCAAATCAACCATTTCAGGAATATACCATGTTTCATCCTTAGGTAGAAATCAGAGGTGCGTGGGCCATGATACAAACCCCTTACTGAGCTTGAAGCCGAGGGGAAAGAAGAATATACTGAAGCGTTTCTGATTTTCTCCGATGGGTTCGGTCTAAGGTGAACAACTGAGAAGAATTATGCTGAAAAGATACACGTTTATCATCCTCCTGTTTTTGTTCGGAGGATGGCTTTTCCCCGGATGCGGCACAAAAGGATCAAATGACCCGGTGGTCGTCACAATTACACCGGGTGATGGAGGCCAAACGCCTCAATCGGGTTTTTTTATGCTTCCGCCTCGGGGAAAGGTTACCTTCAAGGCGAAAGTCTCAGGAACCTTGAATCCAGCGGTTACTTGGAAACCCGTCTTCGGGGGTGGGACAATGGTAACGGATCCAGAAGACAATAACAGCGTGATCTATACTGCTAGAGAAGATGCACAATTTGGGCAAACCGCCAGGCTGGAGGCCAGAAGCGTAGAAAATCCAGAGGTCTTCGAGACTGCAACAATCATTTTAACCACATTAGAAGAAACGCCTAAAACACTTGATCAAAGTGTGGATGAAATTGTCGTTGGCGGACTCCCGGTCTCCCCTAGTAATACCATCGACTTTAATGGCGATGAAATTATCGACATGGTCTCCAGAAACAGTGCTGACGGGAGTGTAATCTTTAATCTAGGAAACTTTCCTGGTCCTAATCAACCTCCCTCATTTACCAGGAAAGATGCTCCCCCTGTTTCGAACCCTGTTTCATTGGTTGTTGGTGATTTCGTCAATTTTCTTGGTCTAAGAGAATTCCTTGCTGACATAGCAGTGCTAAGCCAAAATACGAATGGTCCTGGGGGAGAAGTTATCTTTATTTCCGGGATGAAAGAAACCACTCAGGCCAACTTTACCCCCGAAATAAATACAGAAATACTAACGATTCCAACAGTAAGCGGAGTACCCCAATTTTTGGTCAGCGGGCGGTTTCATGATCCTCCTGAAGCTGGTCTCTTTACGCCTGTTTCTGATCTTGCAATCGGAACAGATACAGGTAAAGTCATCATCTTCCTTCAAGATAGAAACCCACCCGGCACACATTCACCTGTTTTCTTTAGCCCACCACAAACCGTTTCCATCAACGGCGTGCCGAAACAGTTGCTCCCGGGAGACTTTAATGGAAATGGGCGCAAAGAAATCGCCGTCGTTCTGGAAGGAGGACGTGACCTTGTGATTCTCAAAGCAAACGAACAGGGTTTTTTTTCAATTCAGCGGATATCGATGCTATTTTCCGCACCGGTTGAGGCACTGATATCTGCGGATATCAATGGAGATGGGATAGGGGATCTCGTTGCGGCACATACACCACCAACAAATAAATTATCTGTATTTCTGGGAGATGGCACTGGAAATTTCACACCCGCTAGCGTGATGTCCACCACTTTCCCTCCAGGGAAAATGGCCGTCGGCGAATATAACTTAGAAGGAAATATCGATGTTGCTGTGACCAATGCGCAAGATAATAAAATACACCTTTTCTTCGGGGATGGGAGCGGTCAATTTGTTGGAGAATGGCAGTCTAAATCCATTTCATCCCCTCCCCTTTCACTTATCTCCGGATCTTTCTCCGGATTTCCCACAATAACAGGCTTTCAAAATGCGGACTTGATGTATATCCAAACCTCAACACTAACAACAAAACTACACATTATTAACAACAAAAACTCCCAGTAGCGCCTCCAAAAAACCAAACACTCCCCTTCCCATTACAAAGACCACCTGTTAGAATAAACGTCCATGTCCTTGGAGAGATCAGGATGAGAAGGATTGATTACATGGTCGGAGGGGAGGATTTTTCTAAGATGCTGGCCGCCCATTTTATGCAGGCGGACGTCTACTATTACTCTGGAAGCGCGACGGGAGACAAGCTGGCGACCGCCATTACGATGGGCGGCTTCGGGAGCGTTCCGATTGTTGATAAAGAGAAAAAACTGATCGGGATTGTCAGCGAATTTGATCTTCTCGAGGCGATTTCAAAGGGGAAAGAGCTGCAGAAGATTACAGCGGAAGAGATTATGACCAAGACCCCGATTTCCGTCCTGGAATTTACCGCTTCAGGCGATGTTATCGCGCTCCTAAATGAAAAACACCTCATTCGGGTCCCTGTTGTCGATAAGGATTGCGTGCTTGTTGGAATTCTGTCCCGGCGGGATATCCTGGAGGGCTACTTAAAGTCGCGGGAGAAGACCTCGCCCTGGTGGTCCTAGGAAAACTCCGTAACGATTCAGCATGTCTAGATTTTTCTTCTGGACGAGGCGCGAGGAGCACGAAAGTGGAACGTATGTGTCTATACGTGAGTATTTGAGCACCACAGTAACGCAGTCGTGGAGGGATGGGTCTCGCGAAGGAAAAGATGGTTGCGATGAATTGTTACGAAACTTCTGGCCAGACGATCAAAGAGTCGCGGTCCATCTGTAAAGGCTTTGGGATCTGCATCAGGTCTAGAATCGTCGGCGCGAGATCGGCATGAATCCCCGGGCGCAGTGAGACCTGTTCGTGAGAGACGAGGATCAAGGGGACCGGGAGGGTGGTGTGTGCCGTATGTGGCGCGCCTGTTTCGTAGTCAAGCATCTGCTCCAGATTTCCATGGTCCGCCGTAATCAAGATAGATCCGCCCGCAGCCAGCACCGTCTCTACTATCGCGTCGAGACATTGATCAATGACCTTGACCGCCTGAATGGCGGCCTCTAACTTTCCGGAATGCCCCACCATGTCGGGGTTGGCAAAATTAAGCACGATAAAATCGAATTTCTCCTGCTTGATCTGGCAGATCACCTGATCCTTGAGCTCGAAAGCGCTCATTTGCGGCTTTTCATCATAGGTGGCCACGTCCTTTGGAGACGGGATGAGTATCCGCTCTTCCCCCTCAAACGGGGCTTCCCGACCGCCGTTGAAAAAATAGGTCACATGGGCATATTTTTCTGTCTCGGCAATCCGCAACTGACGGAGGCCCCGCTCACTCAACACTTCTCCTAATACCTGGCCGAGCTGAACCGATTGAAAACCCACCGGATGGGTAAAGGTTTCACCGTAAGAGGTCATCGAAACAAAGGAAGCCAGACTGCGGAAGCATTTGCGGGAAAAGTCGTCGAATTTCTTTTCCGTCAGAGCACGCGTCATTTGACGGGCACGGTCTGCTCTGAAGTTAAAAAAGAGCAGGCTGTCCCGATCTTCTATCGCGCCGACCGGCCCTTCGCGATCATAAATAACCACCGGCACGACAAACTCATCGGTGACCCCCGCCTTGTAACTCTCTTCCAGGGCGGCGCTCGCGGAGTCCGCCTGCACCCCCGTTCCAGAAACGATGGCCTCATAAGCCTTGGTCAGCCTTTCCCACCGCTGGTCACGGTCCATCGCGTAATAACGCCCGATGACCGTGGCAATTCTCCAATCCGCGCCCCCTGGTTTTTTCCTGTCCAGGGCCTTTTCCAGAAGATCGATATAGCCCGGAGCACTTTTTGGAGGGGTGTCCCGTCCGTCCAGGAAGGGATGGACGCGAAGCCGCGTGACCCCTTCTGCCCGCGCCATGTCCAAAAGAGAAAAAAGGTGGTCGATATGGCTGTGGACCCCGCCATCTGAGAGAAGCCCCATCAGGTGGAGCGTACTTTTTTCTCGGGTGGCGGTCTGGATGCCTGTACGAAGCGTCTCATTTTCTGCGAAGAAACCACCTGAGATCGCCTTACTGATTTGGGTCAGGTCCTGGTACACAATGCGCCCGGCGCCGATGTTCATGTGCCCCACCTCGGAGTTCCCCATCTGACCCTCGGGAAGTCCGACCGCCTCTCCGGACGCGTCAAGTTGTGTCGCGGGAAAATTCTCCAGGAGGGATTGATAAAATTGGGGCTCCGCCAAGGCGATGGCATTGCCCTCGGAACGCGCATTGATCCCCCATCCATCCAGTATAAGCAGGAGAACCGGCTTCGGTCGTAGGGACAATTACATCACCTCTCTCTGTTGGGTTTGGGGGGTAGCGTAGGGAGAGGAGACCAGGGCCTTTTTATCCGTTTTCTCGACCAGAATCGGCTCTGCCTGATAACTGTTCCAAAGACCGCAGCGGCTGCATCGACCTGCCCACTCAAAGGTATGATTGTCACAATCCGGGCAGTAGTAGGGGACCAATACGCGCGTCTGTAATTTCAAGGCCTTCTTGAAAGCTTCTATGGCCAGCGAAAGATCACCCCGTCTCTGATAAAGATTTCCCAGGATTTTATGCAAATCGGGGAAAGAGTCCACATGGGGTTCGATCTCCTGCAATGTTTCAAAGGCATCATCGACCATTTCGAGACGATAATAAAGCCGTCCAAGATAGAACTTCAGGACCGTATTCTGGGGGTCGTCGTCGATGGCCTTCCGATAAAGCCTGAGGATCTTTTCAGGCTCACCCATCTCAAGATAGAAGTCTTCCAGGCGGAGCAGCAGAATGAGGTTGTTCGTCAATTCGTAAGATTTTTCCATCAGGGCCGCGGCCAGTTCAATCTTCCCGTCCTTGAGGTGGGTTCCCACCAGGCCGATGTACGCGGGCAAGAAAGTTTTATCGAGCTTGATCGCCTCTTTAAACCGCCTCCGGGCTGTTCCGGACTGGCCCCGCTGAAGGAGCGTGCGGCCGATTTCGTACTTGATCCCCAATAAAACCACTTGTTCCTTCCGACGCTTTTCCTCGGAGTCAGAAAGCTTGGCGATCTTCTCTTGGAGCGGATAGGCCTCCTCCCATTGCTGAAGACGAATGGTGAGATCCCGCAATCTTATAAGGGCCGCCAGATTGCTCTCATCTGACTGGAGGATTTCTCTCAGGTACTGCATGGACTCTTCAAATCGTTCTGCATCTTCCAGATCACGCGCAAGGGCGAGTAGGACCTCAACATTCTTATCGTCAATACCCCGCGCCTTTCGATGAAGACGAATGGCATCGTTATAGTTGCTTTCAATACGGTGGATTTTCCCCAAGCGCAGGAGGCTTCCTTCGTGCGTGGGGTTGAGGGCCAGTATTTTCTGAAAAAGAGAAGTGGCATCCCGATATCGCTTTGCAACATAGGCATTGACGGCATCGGTATAGTAAAGTTTAATCTGGGTTTCTTTCTTTTCTTGCCGGGTTACCTGCCAATTCACATAGAGGTCTTTTATCTGCTGGATTCCTGCGGTAAGTATTACAAGGAAACCACCCAGGGCGGTGGAGAAGAGGATCAGCGCCGTAATCGAGATCTCAAGAGACAAGTCGCGGGTGAGGAAGAAGGTCACCCTTCCGGGGTTCAGTGTTGCCAGGTATCCGACCAGACCCATTAAGACAAAGAAAATCAGGACGAAGAAATGCATCGCTTAGACCGTCTCACCCCCTTTTTCCTCACGGACAGGATTATTCTCGTCGCTTGATTCAGGAAGCGGGAGCTGCGGTGCATCTCCCCAAAGCCCGTCCAGGTTATAAAACGCACGGGCCTCCTCATTGAAAACATGGAGAATCACATCGTCATAGTCAATAAGAACCCAACGACCGGAATCACGGCCTTCAACCCCAAGGGGGCGAAGCCCTTCCTTTGAAAGAGCGTCCTGAACGGCATCAACAACCGCACGAAGCTGAGGGTCTGATTCTGCAGAACAGAGAATAAAATAATCGGCAAGCGAGGTGAGATCACTGACATGAAAAGTAACAATCTGTTCAGCATGCTTCGACCGGGCGACCTCTGCGATCAGAAGTGCCTTGCTCTTTGCATCCCGCGGTTCTTTTTCATGCGAATGCTTCAGGATATCCTTAGAGATTGTTGTTCTCGACATAGATTTGTTCCTTAATTATATATGACTCCACCTGTTCAGGCAAGAGATTTTTTGTTTCCTGCCGGGCAGCAAATCTTCTTCGGATCTCACTTGCCGAGATCGGGCTTGGCCGGACCTGGAGGAAATGAAGCGCCGATCCCTCACTGACCGGAAAGGTATAAGAACGCCTATCCCCTTTGTCCAGTTGTGAAAAGGGCTTGAGATCGACAGATCGGAGGGCCGCGATATCCGGCAATTGGGAAAAGGGAGAGCCGGGACGGGAGATCAGGACAAAATCACAAAGCCCTAACAGATGGTCTGCATCCCGCCAGCTTGCGATATCGAGAAAGGCGTCCATTCCGAGGATGAAGAACAGCCGATCCTTCGGGTAAAGTTTTTTCAAGGCCCTCACCGTATCAATAGAATAGGACTTCCCCGGTCGATCAACCTCCAGCTTGCACAATTCAAAACGGGGGTTCCCGGATAAAGCGAGAGAAGCCATCTCCATCCGGTACTTTGCCGGAGGAATTTTTTGTCCCGACTTGTGAGGAGGAATCCCAGAGGGGATAAACAGAACGGTGTCGAGACGGAGCCGCTGAAAAACCTCCCCCGCAATCTGGAGATGCCCATTATGTATTGGATTAAAGGTGCCGCTTAAGAGGCCGATTCGCATATTTAAAAGATGGGTGCAGGGTGCTGTAACTGCACCCGGCTTTTATTATAGTTTGATAACGGTTTAGCATGCCTGGATAAGGCTTCAGGGCAAGGCACGAGGAGCACAGAACCAGAGCGTAGTCTTCCTACGTGAGGATCGAGCACCACAGCAACGCCGCCATGAGGCCTTAGACGGGTATGCTGAATCGTTATCTGGTTTGGCCATCTCCCAATATGATAAACTTTTCACAGGTCAAGGCCTCTAATCCCATCGGGCCCCGCGCGTGAATACGGCTGGTTGAAATACCCATTTCTGCGCCGAGTCCCAGTTGATAACCATCATTGAAACGGGTAGAGGCATTAACAAAAACGGCCGAGGCGTCCACCTCATTTAAAAACCGGTTCGCGCGGGCATAGTCCCGTGTGATAATTGCCTCGGAATGTTCAGATCCATACCTTGCAATGTGTTTGATCGCGGCCTCAAATGAATCGACTACCTTGATCGAAAGGATAAGATCGAGGTACTCAGTACCCCAGTCCTCTTCACCCGCCGACGCAATCTTCATCCCCTCTTTTTCAGTGATCGCGCAGGTACTTGAACAGCCGCGGAGCGTAACACCGGCTTCCTGGAAGCGCTTAACCAGACGAGGAAGCAGTGAAGGGGCAATTTTTTCATGAACCAGAAGTGTTTCCATCGCGTTACAGGTGGCTGGCCGTTGGGCCTTCGCATTAAAACAGATTTCTTCCGCCATCTGAATCTCCGCCCCATCATCGACATAGGTATGACAGATCCCTTTATCATGCTTCATAACCGGCATTCTGGCATGTTCCGTGACGGTCCGGATCAGGCCCTCCCCGCCGCGCGGGATGATCAGGTCAATGTAGCGGTCCAGCTTCAGAAGTTCAAAGATAGCCTGGCGGTCGGTTGTTTCAATCAAGGTTACACTATCCGGTAGGAGACCGACCGATTCGCAGGACGCCCTTAAGAGACTTGCAATCGCCCTGTTGGAATAGATCGCCTCAGAACCGCCGCGTAGAATAACACTGTTTCCAGACTTGACACAAAGGGCGGCGGTGTCGGCGGTTACATTTGGCCGTGACTCGTAAATGATCCCGATGACGCCGATCGGCACACGCATTCTTCCAACTTGCAAGCCGTTCGGTAGGCGGTTCATCTTCAAGATCTCCCCGACCGGATCGGGAAGCGCCGCCACCTCTCTCAGGCCCACGGCCATCTCCCCGACCCGCTTCTCCTCGAGCGTCAGACGATCGAGAAGGGGCGCGGCAAGGCCCTTTTTTTTCCCGTCCCTTAAATCTTTTTTATTCTCGGCGATCAGGAAAGCCGTTTCCGCTTCAAGACGTAAGGCCATTGCCAGAAGAGCACTGTCTTTCAAGTCGGAAGGGGTGTTTGCCAGGACTCTGGCGGCCTCCTTCGCTTTGGCGGCCTGTCCTTCAACCTGCTCTTTAATCGTCATCAATAATCACCAGATTATCGCGATGGATCACCTCATCCGTCGCCTTGTATCCCAATACTTTTTCGATCCTGGAGGAGTGTATCCCCTTGATCCGCATCATCTCAGATGCATTATAGTTCGTCAAGCCTCTCGCCACTTCCTTCCCTTCCGGGGAAAGACAGAGAATTGCATCTCCCACCCCGAATTTTCCGCTGACGGAACAGATGCCGGAGGGAAGCAGGGAACGTCCTTTTTTGAGAAGCGCCTCGACCGCACCCCGATCAAGCGTCAACGCCCCCTTTGTCTTTAAAGAGTGCGCGATCCAATGTTTTTTGGAAGAGAGCCGGGCCGGTTTCGGCAGAAAAAGGGTCCCGAGCACTTCGCCGTGAACCGCTCGTCTCATCAGCCCCGGAACGGTTCCATTCAAGATCAGCGTCGCCACCCCGTAGGCGGAGACCTTTTCCGCCGTCTTGACCTTAGTGGCCATGCCGCCCGTTCCTCCAAAAGCCCCCTCTTTCCCAGCCATCTCCCGGATCTTCGGGGTAACGGTCTCCACCATAGGGATCAATACCGCGTTCGGGTTCTTTCCGGGGTCTTCCGTATAAAAACCATTTACATCCGAGAGAATGATCAGGAGTGAAGCATCGACCAAGTAAGTCACCTGGGCGGCAAGATGGTCGTTGTCACCCAGCTTGATTTCATCAACGGTCACGGTATCATTTTCATTGATAATCGGGAGAATACGATACTGCAACAAGGTCATGAGCGTATTGCGGGCATTGATAAAACGTTTCCGGTCCGCCACCACATCTCCGGTCAGGAGGATCTGGGCCACCTTGATCTCAAAACGCTCAAAGAATCTTTCATAGGCCCACATGAGCCGGCTCTGCCCGACTGCGGCCGCGGCCTGCTTCATCGGGATTGTCTCCGGGAGGCAGGGCAATCCCAGTTTTTCCATGCCGCAAAGGATAGAACCGGATGAAACAAGGAGGACCTCGCGTCCTTCTTGTCGAAGGGCAGCCACCTCCGCGGCAATACCTTTCATCCGCGTCTCATCAAGCCCCTGACGATGAGATGCGATCACGTTACTCCCAATCTTTATGACAATCCGGCGGCTGTTTTTATTAAGGAAAGATCGCGAAGCGGGCATGATTCCTCATAGGATGGAGTTCAGGTCGCATCCTGATTTCCGGGAAAATTCCCGCTTGAAACCGTGGAGGAATCTGAATCTTGAATTTTTTTTCGAAGCTCTTCAACTTTTTTCACAAGGGATGCGATCAGGTGATCCATTCCTTTTCCAGTAGCAGACGATACCGCGAAGAACGGTATTTTTTCCTTTTCACACTCGCGGCGAAGCGCCTCAGTCCTGAGGCCTTCTCCCGCGATATCGATCTTTGTTGCAGCCACAATGAAGGGCTTTCCAGACAAACCATGATGGTAAAGCCCCAGCTCTTCCCGGACAACTTCAAGATCATCGACCGGATCCCCCGTTGCAGGTTCGGAAACATCGACGAGATGGAGCAGGAGTGAGGTCCGCTCAATATGCTTCAGGAACTTGATCCCCAGCCCTTTCCCTTCATGTGCCCCTGAGATCAGGCCGGGGATATCCGCCACCGTAAACTGGGTGTTTCTCCCACGTGATCGTTCAACGGTCACAACCCCCAGGTTCGGCTCCAGGGTGGTAAAGGGGTAGTCTGCAATCTTGGGATGGGCCGAAGAAAGGGTTGAGATAAGCGTGGATTTTCCGGCATTCGGGAGTCCGACGAGACCCACATCGGCCAGAAGCTTTAATTCCAGCTGAAGCCAGCGCTCCTCTCCCTTTTGCCCCGGTTCGGCCATTTGAGGGGCCTGGCGCGTCGCTGATTTAAAATGGGTGTTCCCCCGTCCGCCGCGCCCGCCCCTGACTACAACGACCCGCTGTCCGGGATGGGTTAAGTCGGCCACAAGTTCCGCCGTTTCGGCATCACGAATGACCGTCCCCTTCGGGACGGGGATCAGGAGATCCGGGCTGTGTTTTCCAAAAGATTTTTTACCACCGCCATGGTCTCCGCGCTTGACCACATAGCGCTGCTGGTAGCGGAGGTCGATCAATGTCGCCATGTGAGGAGAGACTTCGAGAACAATATCGCCTCCCCTGCCCCCATCGCCTCCGTCCGGCCCTCCGTGGGGAACAAACTTTTCCCGCCTGAAGCTGACACAGCCATCCCCGCCATCTCCGGATTTCACATGGATTTTAACCTGATCAATGAACATGTCGGCATCTTAACACAAGGAGGGTTGTAACGACACTTCATCGGTCACTTTCTCTAAGGACCCTCTGATTGAGTCTGGGTTGAGTATTTCAGGAGATCTTATGTTTCGATTCAAGGCGCAAATCGCAGAGAATGGCTCTCGCGAAGCCATAACCCGCAATTTGGAAGATTTACAACGCAGAAGCGGGGCATAAGTGCCCTGAAAAAACAATTCATGACTTATTCAGAGCTTCCCTAAGTCGACGGGGCTGTGGGGCTCAGGATTTCAGGGATGGACGCAAGGTTCAGGGCAAGCGACAGCCTCACACCTTGCCCTGAAGAAGAATCCGGCCAAATAGGTTCATTAAGAAAACGACATGATTCTTGGTTGGGGAAAAAGGTATTACGCGGTGGGGCAAATACTGACCCGTTTTTTATCTCTTCCAATCCGTTCGAAGCGAACGAAACCGTGGGCTTTTGCAAACAGGGTATCGTCCTTGCCGATCCCGACGTTTAATCCAGGGTGAATTTTGGTCCCTCGCTGTCTGACAAGGATATTCCCAGCCAAGACCTTTTCCCCGCCAAAGCGCTTCACGCCCAGCCGCTGCGCACGGCTGTCCCGGCCATTCCTTGAAGAACCACCTGCTTTTTTATGCGCCATGAAGACTCCTTACTTGCTACTTATTTGTTGACAATGTCCAGGATCTTAAGCCGAGTATACGATTGACGATGCCCTTGCGTCCTTCGATAGTTTTTCCGTCTTTTCTTTTTAAAGACCAGAACTTTCTTTTCCCGATCCTGACGAAGCACTTCTCCAACGACCTTCGCATTCTTCAGTCCTTCCGAATCGAGGATCAAACCTTGATCATCCTGAAAAAGGAGTATCGACTGAAACTCAACCTTATCCCCTACTTTCGCATCGCACTTTTCAACATTGACAACATCTCCGGGAGCGACCCTGTACTGCTTCCCGCCTGTTTCCATAACCGCGTGCATTTCAAATTCCCCTCTTAACTCTATGTAGAACTAGGTTTGATATCATAAATTAGTTGAGCCTGTCAAGCTTATCCGACACCACAGGATTGTGAAGAATCCAGTCAAACCGCATATGTTAGTCGAATCGGCGGTTTGATGAATCAACCCTACGAAACATCTTTCACCGGATAAATATAATAAAGCATCACGTAGGTCACCGTACTGGTTAGAAGGGCGATGACATAGAGAACCATGGTGAAGGTCCCAAGTTTGCGATGGCGTTTCGCCCCATCGGGAATGGCCCGCTCAAACCACCTTTCAGCAAAGAGGACCATGACGACAAGGAGAAACCCGGCGAGATAAACAATGTAGCGGGCCAGTGGGCCGGACCGGATCACCGCGAGCAGACCAAAGGTGACACCCGAACCGATCAGCACAGTGTTGAACGACTTTTTCTCCATCACCAGGGGCTCACTTTTCAGGTAACGAATGCTCTTCTTCATCGCGGAGGAACGAAACCCGAGAACGATCATATAAATCGCCAGAACCAGTCCCAGGGAGATGACCAGAATGTGTATTGTCAATATCGGGGAAAAAATATAGTCGTAAATCCAGTCCGGCCCTCCAAACCCCTCCCTCCCTTCAATTGAGAGCGCCCCCAGGCCACGTGCGAGGTAGTAGGTTGTAAAATATGCAAGCATGGCCACCATGCCCCAGAGGGTCACGAGATGATGGCGCTGCCCCTGGTGTTTTCTTCCGAGGTACCAGCCGTAAACGAACAGGAGCGTAAACCCCCAGGCCATGATTGACGAAAAATCTGCTCCGAATGTCCCGTAAGGGGATAGAAAGCCGGGAGCGGTTAAAAATTTCTTCATGGATGTTCTCCTTCTTTAACGTCTCAAGATCTCATTGCGGATCTTAAGGGTGTCCCTTCACCAAGCATTATCTCGACGCCGTTAAAACGGTATTTCGTTCTATTTCGTTTATATTCTTAAAACCGGCCTTTTCCAGCCAGGATCGAATTTCCTCCCCTTTGTAACATTGTCCTTTTTCTGAATAAACCAGCATATGCATGGAGAAAATTGCATTCCAGCCAGGATTATTGACATCGTCATTAATGAACATGTCTTTGACAATAATCATCCCGCCCGGATTTGTGGCCTGGTAAAGTTTCCGGAAAAGGGCTGCATTTTCATCGAAGGTTTGATAGTGAAGGATATCAGACAAGAAGACAACATCATAGGTCCCGGGAAGCGCATCTTGGTTGAAGTTCCCCCCAACGAGCTGGATTTGATTCGTCATTTTTTCCGATTCGAGGGTCTTCCGGGTTACCTGGAGCGTCTGTGCGAGGTCAAAAAGGACGGCGTGTAGATGAGGGTAGCGCTGGCAAAATGCGACTGAAAAGGTGCCAGCCCCTCCTCCAACATCAATAAAACTCTTATAGGACGAGAGGTCAATTCGCTCCGCCAAGGTCGGGGCCACCCTCTTGGCCATGCGATGAAGCACCTTCAGGACATTTTCTCCGACCTCAGGCCGGTTCATGAAGATGTTCCCTTTGACCGCCGGTTGGCCTGAGCGGATAATCTCCTCAAGCTTTCCCCAGTGGTTCCACTCCTCATCCTGCAGGAGCATCAACTCTCCCATGTAGAAGGGACTAGTCCTGACAAGGAACTCCGCGACCGGGGGAGTATTGAGATAGTCCGGACCCTCGCGTTTCAGCAAACCGATCTCGACCAGGGCGTCCAGCATCCTTCTAAGAAACGAAGGGTCAGCTCTGACTGCTGCGGCAATCTCTTCTGCCGTCTTCGCCCCCTCTGATATTGCTGTATAGAGATCTAGACGCACGGAGGTAAGGAAAATCTTGGCGTTCCAGTAGTAGCCCAGCTGGAATAGTGATGGAACGGACAACTCTTTTCCCATGCGATCATCTCCTGCAACGCTTTGGACAACAAGGCTTATCGTTATAATTTCAAGGTATATAACAGGGAACCCGCCATAAGGTCAAGATTTCATGCTGTCTTTCGATTTTTGACGATTTTTTATTTGACTCATTATAATACTTCTGGTATCTTTATCAACCAAACTCTTGAGGATATCGACAAAATATTATGGTGGCAATATGGTGAAGGCGGCAAAGAAGCAGATAAAAGGGGAAAAGAAAGAACGCCCGGAAGGGCCTTTTGGGACGATTCGACAGGCGCTTGAAAAGCAGAAGGAGGCCTTGTTGGCCGAAGCCGGAATCCTGCTTGGAGGCGACCTTAATCCTGGGAATGAGTCCCTCCCTGATCTAGGGGATCAGGCCACAGCTGAAACGGATAAAAATTTCACCCTGAGATTGCGAGAGCGGGAACAAAAGCTTCTCAAAAAGATAGACGACGCGATCGAACGTATTTCTGATGGAAGTTTTGGTACTTGTGAGTCATGCGACGGAAAAATCATGTCGAAAAGACTGAAGGCTCGCCCCGTGACCACGCTCTGCATTGAATGTAAAACCATTCAGGAACAAGAAGAGAAAATCAGACGATAATCTTTTGATTTTCCCTTTCTTCCGGCCTCAGTCAGCCTGTTTTCCCCACCATACTTTCATCCCGGTGGCATAAACCATGAAAGGGATCAGAGGTTGTTTGCTTGTTATCCTCGGCTTCCTTGGCATTTTCCTTTCAATTGTGATCAGCTTTACCATTTATCTTCTCCCCCTCGCTTTTCTGATATTTCTCGGTTCGCTTATTCTCATCTCTTACGCCTTAGGCTCTACTGATCAAGGAAAAAATAGAGGGCCCGGTTCTGACTAAAGTACAGGAGAAGCTGATGCAGGTTGGATTGTGGATACAAACAAAACAAGAAGAGACTTATCTTGTCAAGAAAGACGCCAATGGTTATCCTGACTTAAGCGCATTTTCCCCTTCTCCCAAACTCGAAGATTTCAATGCGAAAAAAGAGAAAGGAAAAGCACTTTATGAAGAATTAACCGGGACGAAATATCCACACCCCCACGCCACGACTCGGCAGGTGTTGTGGGATTTTCTGGAGGCGGCCATTAAACAACTGCCCTGACCTGAAGCATCCATCAAGTCCACCACACGGCACACGATTTGGAGAAAGCCCTGTTTTGCCATGACCAGCCTAAAGATAAGAATACGTCAATGGCGGATCAGCGACCACCGCTTTTTTAGAATGCTTCCCTTGTGGGTTATTCTCTTCGCTTACGGTTGTGCTTCCCTGTCAACGGCCTCTATCGACATAAAGAATCGTTCTTTTTCATACAGAGAGGTGGGTCTTTCAATGTCATTTCCGCCCGGCTGGCTTATGTCGAGAGAAGGCCGGAGGCTCTTCATCTCTACCTTTCAGCCGGGCACAATACCGCTGGTCCGTTTAATCGCAACGGAAGAAAGAGGGGTGCCGTCTCTGGAAGACTACCTGAAAATTTCCTCAACGCAGACCCTCCCTCGCCGGATGAGAAAGGTCTCGAACGGAGAAATTTCTCATATGCGGATCGTGTCCTCTCAAAAAATTGAACAGGAGGGTCGCGTCTTAGAAGAAACCGTGTGGATCGGGGAACGAAAGGGACAAGCCCTGATCTTTCATTCCTACGTGTTTCCGGTTGAGTTGAGAATCATTCAACTTCACTTTGAATTTCCCGCGGCACTCCATAATAATCCGAAACAAATCATTGCCCCGATCCTGGCCGGCATAAGGGTCAAGTCCGAGACAAGGCGGTCCCCGGAAGAATATGCCCAAGTCTACCGAATATTGGGTCAATCCTATAAGACACTTGAACTTTGGCCCGATATGATTGCCGCATTCAAAAAAGCCTTAGCCCTCAAACCTCGGGATGCTGACCTCCATGTTCTCCTTGGAGAAGGCTATTTCCTGAACGGTGAACTCAAGGCCGCGCTCAAAGAACTACTTCAAGCCGTTCAACTTGCACCGCAGTATTCACGTGCATATCAGGGCCTGTCTCAAATTTATCTGAAGATGGATTTAACTAACAAAGGCATTTCGGCCATGAAACGGGCCATCAGTTTATCTCCCAATAACAACACCGCGCTGCGCGTCTTATTGGGGAATACCTACCTGAAACAGGGAAAGCCTGAAGAGGCGATTCGCGCCTATCAAAAAATAATCCAAAGAAACTCCAAGACCGTCAATGGATACCTGGGGTTGGGGAAGGCTTATCTCTCCATTGATCTTTACGAGCAGGCTATTATCGAGTTTGAACAGGCCGTGGGACGAGACCCGGAACGACTTGAACCACACTGCTTGCTAGAGAAAGCCTACACACTGCTTTCTTCCCCTGAGGAAGCAAAGAGAGAAAGAGCATTATGCGGAAACGGATGAGGTTTAGGGGCTGTCCTAAGGAAGCTCTGATTAAGTCTGGGTGAGTTTTTCAGGAGATCTTATGTTTCGATCCAAGGCGAAAATCGCAGAGGATGGTTCTCGCGAAGCCATAGCCCGCTATTTTCAAGATTTGAACCGCCGATGCGGGACATTTTTGCCCTGAAAAAAATGCATGACTTATTCAGAGGTTCCCTGAATAACATGCGTGATCGTCCGGGACCTTTATTCCCGTCCTAAGGAAATTCCGAGTCCTTCAGCAGTCTTGACGAGTGCACCGTGGATTGGGATACACTTCGCTTTCCGGGTGGCCTCCGCAAGAGAAACCGACTTGATCACATTTCCCTTGAGACAAACCATCTGCCCGAAGCATTTTTGCTCGACAAGTTTCACCGCTTCAGCCCCGAATCGGGTTGCCAGGAGTCGATCATACGGAGAGGGGGACCCTCCTCTCTGGAGATGTCCCAGGACGGTCACCCGAACATCCATTTCCGTCATTCGCATGATCTCTTCCCCCACCTGAGTACCGATCCCCCCGAGACGTTCAACAGATCCCTCTTCCGAGGCCTGAATAATCGACCGCTTTTTCCCCGCGGCCTTGGCCCCCTCCGCGACAATGACAATGGAAAACCGCATACCCTGTTCATATCGCTTGATGATGGCCTTGCAGACACGTTCGATCTGGAATGGGTCCGGGACCAGGATAACGTCTGCACCCCCGGCAATCCCCGCCTCCAGGGCGATCCAGCCCCCATAGCGTCCCATCACTTCCACAACGATGACGCGGTGATGACTTGCAGCCGTGGTGTGAAGCTTATCGAGGGCATCGGTCGCGGTATTCACCGCAGTCTGAAATCCGAAGCTCCGATCCGTGCCGGGAATATCATTGTCGATCGTTTTTGGGGCGCCGATGACCGGGATGCCATCATCGTGAAGCGATTTTGCGATTGTCATCGTTCCGTCTCCACCGATCGCGATAAGACAGGAGAGCTTATGCTTTTTCATATTTTTCTTGACGACTCTTGAAAAATTGATCGGCCTTCCATTGCCAGCGCGTTTTTTTATCTGCCGGGACTTCCTGCCGCTTGTTGTTCCCAGGATCGTCCCTCCTATTGGGAGAATGCCTCGAATCGTCCATGGCGTCAGCGCTCGGATCTTTGCTGGCGTATTCAGTCCTTCAAATCCCTCTTCAATTCCCGTAACACCCCATCCATATTTGACGGACGACGTCTTCACGATCGCTCGGATGACGGCATTCAATCCCGGGCAGTCTCCTCCTCCGGTGAGTACCCCGATCTTCATTTTTCCTCCTGACTGAACATCAGCGGGAATCATCTCCTGAAACAGTTCCGCATGTCTGACACCCACAATACCCTGTTCTTCCTGGGCAGAGTTCTTCAATAGATTGCTTCACTTGCCTCGAGACCGCTTCCCTTCGTAACAGGGAAACCTGTTGTATAAAAGCAACGGCTGCCCCGCACATGTCACCTTTTTACAACATCAAATCTCATTTCAATATATCCTCATGATTCCTTCAGTCTTATAACATATTAAAAATACTAGTAATTTCCTTTTTGTACAATTTAAATCATTTTGGCACCGTTATTGCTGTTAGTTCAACCCGATTTGAGATTTGAAATCCTAAGAAGGTAGGAAGTGAACATGTTCCTTGACCCGAACGCAAAAGAGAATACGATCCGAAACGAAGTTTCGTGCAGCGGCATTGGGCTTCATTCTGGTAAGACCATCCATTTGAGGCTTCTCCCTGCACCGGAAGAAAGTGGCGTTATTTTTATCCGGAGGGATCTAGGGGGCATTCTCATTCCTGCGGATCATTCTCATATCGTCTCGACTTACCTGTCTACCACAATTGGCGTGGAAGGGGCAAGCGTCCAGACCATTGAGCACCTCATGGCAGCGGTTTATGCGATGGGGATTCACAATCTGATTGTTGAACTGGATGGCCCTGAAGTCCCTGTTATGGATGGAAGTTCGGAGCCATTTATCGCGCTTCTTTCAAAAGCAGGTGTTCTGTGTCAGGACAAACCGCGCACCTTCATGGAAATCATGAAGGAGGTTACGGTCTCCGATAATGAGAGGCGGGTTACGATCCACCCCAGCTCTTCGTTTGAAATTGAATACAAGATTGCGTACAGCCATCCTGTGATCTCAAAGCAATCCTACCATTACCGGCACAGCCCTTTGGCATTTAAAAAAGAAATCGCGTCAGCAAGAACCTTTGGGTTTTTAAAAGACGTCCAATCGTTACAGGAGCAAGGCCTTGCCCGAGGGGGCTCTCTGGAAAACGCAGTCGTTATCGGCGATGACGGGGTCCTGAATAAACAGGGGCTTCGTTTTTCTGACGAGTTTGTCCGCCATAAGATCCTAGATCTCATCGGCGATTTATCGCTGATCGGCATGCCGATCCTTGGCCGGGTGGAAGCAACCTGTTCCGGACATTCCCTTCATGCTGAATTGATCGAAGAAGTTCTTGAGAACAAAAATGCGTGGCGGATTGTGACGGCCCCTTCCCTTGTTAAAGAAAGACCGGTCTATCCAGCATACCAAGGGATGTCCCTTCCTCTCCCCACGATTTAATCCGGGACACCTAGAGAAACCGCTCGCAAAAATACCTAAACGACACCATCCAACCCTAAGTCGGGAAATTTAAAGATGGCCCTCCCTGAAAGATAGCCACTGCCCTCGCCGTACGCATTCAAACATACTCAAGAGACCCGAAATAAAAGGGGGGCTGGAAGCCCCCCCATGTAAAGCTATTTCTTTTTCGCTTTCGGCTTTGCTTTCGCTTTCGGCTTTGCTTTCGCTTTCGGCTTTGCTTTCGCTTTCGGCTTTGCTTTCGCCTTCGGCTTTGCTTTCGCTTTCGGCTTTGCTTTTGTTACCTTTGCCTTCGGCTTCACCTTTGTGACTGCTTTCACTTTAGGCTTCGCCTTAGACTTTGCTTTTGTTGCTGTCTTTTTTGTTGCAGGCTTCTTTTTTATTGCCAAGCTTTCTCACCCCCTTTCAAAACCCTCTTTTTATGCATTCGGAGGGTCATTTTCCAGAGCGTTCCGCCCTGTTTCTCCGGTCAGTTTAAAGGTATTTGGCGCGCTCCTTATAAAACGCTTGTCACGAGACAGTGAGATCGCTATAGAAGTAATCGGCGTTTTTCCCCTCATTCGAATCCCGCCATCAATGATGCGCTTATAAATCTCCTTGGCATGCAAGGCCTTTCCGACCTCTTTTAGTAATAAGAACGTCGCTTGGGGAACAGAGAGACCGACATATTTCGTCTTTTCAAGGAGGATAAGGTTGGATCGGTCCAACAAAAGGGATGATGCCTTGGAGGCGCGGTTATTTTCTGTTTCAGGATTGAGCTGGTTGAGCGGCATCCCTTCTTTTTCCTTCTCTACCTCAACTCGATAGAGCGTCTCCGCAAGTTCGAGATATCTTTTAACGGTTTTAATCTCATCCTCAACCTTATCCCGCTTCTTTTGTAACTCCTGAAGCTTCTTCTTATAGACCTGAACCCGCTGCTTCAATCCAGTGATGATTTCTTTGAGCTCTTCCACTTTAGCACCTCTATGAAGCATTTATAGCACCAGCAATAAGATATGTCAAGGCTACCTTATAGATATACTTTGCTATAATTAGTTTAGAATGAAGCTTAAAAGGCTGATGTTACAACACAATATGTGGAGGGTCTGCAATAAATTTACACAATAATTTTCTTTCTGCTTGTATTAAGGAACCTCTGATTGAGTCTAGGGTGAGTTTTTCAGGAGATAAAATGTTTCGATTCAAGGCGCAAATCGCAGAGGATGGTTCTCGCGAAGCCATAGCCTGCTATTTGGAAGAACCACGCCCCAAAGGCGCGGATTCTTCGACCTGGAATGAAAAAGATCTTTATCTGTATTCGCTCGCTAACTGCCTACGCTTGCTATGCACGTTCAAGGTTTGCAACGCAGAAGCGGGACATTTTAACCCTGAAAAAACAATTCATGACTTATTCAGAGCTTCCTTAAGTGGGTTTTTGAAGCGCTTTGGTTATGCTATAGGTCCGGACCTGCGCCGCAGGCGTTCTTTGAGGAGACGTGCTATAAAAAGAGCCTCTTCACTCTTTAGAATGATCTGGAGAATAGCATACATCAGCATGCTGACGACGATGGCGAGTGAAAGGCTCAGCATCTTGAGCCCCGAATTCCCTCCCGAGGCCCAGATGACTTGACGACTGAGCCAGAGGAAAGGGATCAGCATCGGCAAAGAAGCGAAAACCACCTTCAGATGTGAGATTATAATTCTTTTCCCGTCAATCCTACCAATTCGGCGTTTTAAGATCAAGATCAAGAAAAGAAAATTGAAGATGGCGGATATGGAGGTTGCAAGGGCAAGCCCCCGATGCTTCAAGGGGCCCATCAGGAGGAGATTGAGGACCACGTTGAGCAACATCGCCATAATGGCAATTTTTACAGGCGTCTTCGTATCCTGGAAGGCGTAAAAAACCGGGACCACAATCCGAACCCCTGCAAAAGCCCACAAGCCGAGCGCGTAGAACAAAACGGCATCCGCTGTCCCCTGTGTGGCAAGATGATCGAATTCGCCTCGCTCAAAAAGAAGATGGACAATAGGGACTCTAAAGAGAATCAGGCCCAGCATCGCGGGAAATATAATAAAAAAGACAAGGCGGAGGCCAAAGGAGAAGGACTTGCGGAGTGCCTCGGTATCGCCCCGTGATGCTTGAGCCGACAATGTGGGGAGCAGGGCGGTCGCAAGCGCGATGGCAAATATTCCCAAAGGAAAATGGATCAGTCTCATGCCGTAGTAGAGATAACTTATACTCCCGATCGGAAGAAAGGAGGCGAGCAGGGTATTGACCAGGATATTGACTTGGGTAACCGACAGCCCGATGGTCGTCGGCAGGATGAGTTTTCCCATCTGAACCACTCCGGGATGCAAGGGAAGGAACGGCCTTTTAAACGAAAGCGCAAATCCTTCCCGGTAGAGCGTTGGCACCTGGATCAAAAACTGAGCCACCCCCCCCAAAGTGACGGCAATGGCCGCGGCGTAGACCGGCTCATCAAGCAAGGGGGTCAATCCAATAAGAACGCCAATATTAACAACATTGAAGGAGGCGGAAGAAAAGGCCGGAGGTGCAAAGAGCCTCAGGCTGTTCAATATCCCCATTGCCAGAGCGGCAAGTGAAATGAAGAAGAGAAAAGGGAACATCACCCGTGTTAATCCCGTTGTGAGTTCGAATCTCTGGAGATCTCCCAGAAAGCCCGGCGCAATGGCGGATATGATTTGCGGAGAGAATAAAATACCCACTAAAACGATGACCGCAAGAGCAAGGACAAGGACTGTAAAGGCGGAACGCGCAAGTTCCCTTGCCGCTTCTTTCCCTTTGTTTGTGAGATATTCGGTAAAAACCGGGATAAATCCCGCAGACATCGAACCCTCAGCAAAGAGTTCCCGGAGAAGATTCGGAATGCGAAACGCAACATAAAATGCGTCTGCAACGAGGGAGGCTCCAAAGATATTCGCCAGAACCATGTCCCGGACAAATCCGAGAATTCTGCTGGTAAAGGTCCCAAGGGCCACAATGCCAGCGGAGACGGCAATCCCTTTTTCAGCATCACCCGAGGAGGATGGGCTTTCTTCTTGACTTTTCATCATTTGGTATGCTAGAAAGAGCGTTCACTTTATCAAGAGGATTTACTGTGGCCAACCACCCATCCGCGCTAAAAAGAGAACGGCAGTCAGTCAAAAAGAGAGACAGAAACCGCTCCGTCATCTCTTCCATCCGAACCGCCGTCAAGAAGGTCCAACAGGCGATCTCTGAAAAAGATACCGATGCGGTCAAGACCTCGTTTCATCATGCAACTTCCATCCTGGATCGGGCCGCTTCCAAGGGGGTTATCCCGAACAAGAGGGCCTCGCGTAAGATTTCCCGCCTTGCGGAAAAGGTGAATACTGTCCTTTCAACCCCCGTGGCATCCCCAAAAGAAAAAGAGTCTGAATAGTCCGTCATCATCACAATAGATTTCTCTTCCTTCAACAGACGCAACTTAAAAAGAAGCCTGAAACCGTGGCGCGTATCCTTCACCAGGGTATACGGTTCGGTCCGTCCTGCAAAGGTCCAGGAGTATTGCTTCCAGAACAAATGTGGGTGACATTGTGCCTCCCTTCAACTGAGAATCAGCGGCAAGCGATAACTCAAAGGCCCACTGGATCTCATCCGGACGCCATTTCTTTAACTCCCGGAGAAAGGGAGCAAGAAGGCTCGGCGGCAGCCGGATCTTGCCCCGTACTGCAGATGACGACGCGCCGGAGTTGACCATTTCTTTCGCAATCGCCATCATCCGCCATTGCCGGATCAGCATGGTCAGGATAAAAAGGGGATGCTCTCTTTCAGCAAGAAGTTCGCTCAGGAGGCGCAGGGACTTTCCGCAATCCTTATCGCTGACGGCAGCGGTCAAATCAAAGATCGAATGGCTTTTTCCGCTCCCGATGACCTCCAGAACGGTTTTACTGGAAATTGTCCCTACCCTGTCCTGATCTTCTACAGCAACGTAGAGAAAGATCTTCTCGATTTCCTGCTGGATCAGAAAGAGATCATTTCCAAGACGTTCCTGAATATACCAGAGGGCCTCTTCGGAAAAATGGAGCCCTTTTTTCCGGCCTTCCTGGGTGATCCATGCAGGGATCTCTCTTTCACGAAGACGGGCACAGTTGATAAGAATCGCCTTCTTCTTCAGGGTAGAAAACAGCTTCTTCCGCATATCCGGTTTCGCGGCGGAAAAGACAAGAACCGTGGTCTCAGAGGGATGGCTCAGGTAGGCCAAAAATTGTTCCAGGTCGTCCTTGATCCGGTCCGCGTCCTGAATAATAATAAGCCGCCGCGGACTGGACAGGGGAAAGGTCTGGGCAATAAGGATCACCTCTTCCGGGGTAACCGCTTCTCCCCGAAACTGGTCTAGATTGAAATCTGTTGCGTCCGGGTCCAGGACTTTTTCCCGAAACCGCCGCAGGAGGGCCTGGATCAAAAAAGGCTCCTCGCCGGCGAGGAGATAGCAAGGCGAGAATTGCCCCTTGTCGAGATTTCGTATGGCCTCTTGAATCGTCATGGGTCGATCTTTTCCCCCTTCTCCGGGATGACACGGGTCAGGAGCAGATCCGCCATCCTTTCCGCCATCTTTCGTCCCGCCTCTCTGATGGCGCGATCCTCAGCACTTCGTGAGACCTTCGTATCGGATCGTGCAATATATTCCGCGCTCTCTTCATCCCTTGCAGCAAATCTTTCCCCTGCCTGCTGGAGATTAAACTCAAGCCTGATCTGAATGCGATACTCCCGCGCCTGCCCCTGAAGATTCAGAGAAACCGGCGCGCGTGAATAACGGCTGATTCGTCCTTTCAGGACAAGATCAGCACGTCCCGGATCGCTGCTCACCTCCCATCCTCTTGAAATGAAGGTCTCCTTAAAGATTTGACTCATTCGCTTTTCAAGGAGCGGCTCAAAAGTGGCGTTCTCAAAGAGAGGCATTGCAATCGTTTGTAGGGGACTTCCCGGGGTTCCGGCACGATTGAGATCCGTCACACTATGACCTCTGCCTTCCCGGTACCCGCACCCCGAAAGGAGGGCAACCAGAAGGAAGAGGGTGAAATAAAGAAATGATGAGGAGTTTGCCTGCTTCATAAAACGATGTTCACCAGTTTTCCTTTCACGACAATCACCTTCTTGATTTTCTTCCCCGCGGTCCAACGCTCTGTTTTGGGATCGGAAAGCGCCCGTTCTCGCAAAACATCGTCTTCCAGACCGGCGGGTGCGGAAAACCGGTTTCGAACCTTTCCATTCACCTGGACAACCACCTCAACGGTTTCCCCTTTGACCAGAAAGGGGTCGTAGGCAGGCCAGGAGACATCCAGGATCGTGGGAGCATTCCCCAAGGTCTCCCAGAGCGCCTCGGCAAGGTGCGGGGCGAATGGAGAAAGAAGAAGCACCAGGTGCCTGATCGCTTCAGAGAAGGCCGCCGCGTAAAGAGGGGCCTCGTCTTTCGTCGGCTCCGGCAGGGCCTGATCGCGGGAGAGGTCATTGTAAAAGGACATGAGCGCGGCGATGGCGGTATTAAACTGAAACCGCTCCAGATCTTCCGTGACCTTCTGGATGGTCTGATGGGTCCTCCGACGTAGTGATTTAATGCGCTCAGAGGCCCCCGAAAAATCAAGCGCTCCAGAAGAGGGACACGCCCAGGGGGATTCGCTAAAATCGCAGACAATCCGCCAGACCCGCTGGAGAAAGCGATACCCTCCCTGCACCCCATCGTCACTCCATTCAAGATCCTTTTCCGGGGGCGCGGCAAAGAGGGAGAAAAGCCGCGCGGTATCCGCTCCATAGGCCTCTATGAGATAATCCGGATCGACCACATTCCCCTTCGATTTGGACATCTTCGCCCCGTCTTTAATCACCATCCCCTGGGTCAGAAGATTCTTGAAGGGTTCATCAACCTTGATCAGGCCGAGATCGTGGATGACCTTCGTGAAGAAGCGGGCATAGAGGAGGTGAAGAACGGCATGCTCAATCCCCCCGATATATTGATCCACCGGCGTCCATCCATCGGCCAATTCCGAATCAATCGGTGCCCTTGTCTCCTGCGGCGAGGTGTATCGTAAAAAATACCAGGAGGAGTCGACGAAGGTATCCATCGTATCGGTTTCCCTCCGCGCGGGCCCTTGGCAAAGCGGGCAGACCGCGTTCAGGAAGCGCTCGCTCTCCGCAAGAGGAGAACCTCCTTTTCCGCCAAAGGGGACATCCTCCGGAAGAGTCACCGGAAGCTCGGATTCCGGTACCGGGACCGTCCCGCAGTGGTCGCAATAAAGAATCGGGATCGGGGTTCCCCAATAACGCTGCCTGGAGATGCCCCAGTCACGAAGCCGGTAGTGAACCTTCGCCTGTCCAAGGTTTTTTTCCTGAACAAAGTGGGCGATCTTTTCCTGCGCCTCCTTTGGAGAGAGACCGGTAAATTGATCGGAATGGACCAAGCGGCCCTCCGCTTCGGTATAGGCGGCGGAAAGCGGTTCACTCAGTGATTCGGATCGGTCCTGGATGACGAGGCGAATAGGGAGTTGGTATTTTCGGGCAAACTCAAAATCACGCTGATCATGCGCTGGGACTGCCATGACAATCCCCGTGCCATATTCCATCAGGACAAAATTGGCCACCCAGATCGGGATCTTTTCCTGCGTGAGGGGGTGCAGGGTATAGGCACCGGTAAAGACCCCCTCCTTTTCCTGATTGTCCGTCCGCAGGGTAAGGTCCTGCGCCTTCACCTTTGCGATAAAGGCCTCCACCGATTTTTTTTCAGGTTTATCGGAAATAAGTGAAGGGAGCAGGGGATGCTCCGGGGCGATGCTCATAAAGGTGACGCCGTAAAGGGTGTCGGGCCGGGTGGTAAAGATGTTTAAGGCTTCAGACCCGTCGGCACGCTGAAATTGGACCTCCACCCCCGTGCTTTTGCCGATCCAGTTTTTCTGCATCAGCAGGACCCGTTTCGGCCAGCCTGTCAAACGGTCACAGCCGGAGAGGAGCGCTTCCGCGTAGTCCGTGATCCGGAGAAACCACTGTGTCAGGGTCTTTTGCGTCACGGCGGTATCGCAGCGCCAGCATTGCCCATCGATCACCTGTTCGTTGGCCAGAACGGTCACGCAGTCGGGGCACCAGTTGACCGAGGCCTCTTTTCGATAGGCCAGCCCCTTCGCCAACATCTTAAGGAAGAGCCATTGGTTCCAACGGTAGTAGTCGGGTCGGCAGGTGGCAATCTCCCTTTCCCAATCGTAGGAAAGGCCCATTTTCTGGAGCTGGGATCGCATGTAATCGATGTTTTGGGCGGTCCAGACCGCCGGGTGCGTCTTTTTTTGTATTGCGGCATTCTCTGCGGGAAGGCCAAAAGCATCCCATCCCATCGGATGGAAGATATTGTATCCCTGCATCCGCTTGAAGCGGGCAATCACATCTCCGATCGCATAAACCCGGACATGCCCCATATGGATCCGGCCCGAAGGATAGGGAAACATCTCAAGGACATAATACTTGGGACGTTCGGACTTTTCGGAAACCTTGAAGGTCTGATGATCCCGCCAGTAGCGCTGCCACTGTGGCTCAATTTCTTTGGGTCGATAAACCTTGTTCACTCAACCTGCCTTTCTCCTCGATCGCGCGTGACGGCATCATAGGAGTCCTCCTTCCACAAGGGCACAGCATCTTTAGGAACCTCTGATAAGTCTGGTTTGAGTTTTTCAGGAGATAAAATGTTTCGATTCAAGGCGCAAGTCGTAGAGAATAGCCTGCTATTTTCAAGATTTGCAACGCAGAAGCGGGACATTTTTGCCCTGAAAAAATAATTCATGACTTATTCCGAGGTTCCTTTAATATAGGGTATGATTCAGGATATTCCATTGAAAAAATGAGGTTTTTATAGTATATTGTCTATAATGAGAAAAGGCAAGAAGAGATTCATCCTCGTATTTATACCGCTTTTGTCCCTCCTTTTCCTCGTGTCCTCCGGATTTTACCTCTTTTCTCTTGACGACCTCGTTGTTAAAAAATTTGAAGGTCAGCGCTGGAAACTTCCCTCCAAGATCTATTCCGCCCCTTTTATCCTTTCACCAGGGGTCGACATAGAGCTTACAGGCCTGTCCTCCCGTCTGAAGCGGCTGTCCTACCACCCCGTCAATGCCCCGGTTCGGAATCCAGGCGAGTTCTTCTCCAATAATCAGGAAATGCAGATCTACCTCCACGAATTTGCCTATCCGGACCATGTCGAGAGCGGTTTCCCTATCCGTCTGAGCTTTTCAGAAGGCAAGAAGATCGATCAGATCATGGACCTGACCCTGGCCCTTGATATTGATTTTGCCGTGATCGAACCCGAGGTCATCGGCGGCTTCTATGAATCGGAATGGGAGGAGAGGCGACTCGTCCGGATCGAAGAAATCCCCCAAAGCCTGATAGACGCCGTGATGGTCATGGAGGATCGAAGGTTTTTTGATCACGACGGAATAAACTTCAAGAGCATCCTGCGGGCGGCATGGATTAACTTCAAAGCGGGAAAGATCGTCCAGGGCGGGAGCACCCTGACCCAGCAACTGGTAAAGAATTTTTACCTGGCGAGCGATCGCACCTGGCGACGAAAAGCCAATGAAGCCCTGATGGCTCTCCTACTGGAGAGGCGTTATTCAAAAGAAGAGATCCTGGAGACCTACCTCAACGAGATTTACTTTGGTCAAAACGGCGTCATGGGAGTCTATGGCGTCGGACAGGGGGCGATGTCCCATTTTATGAAGCGGCCCTCAGAACTCTCTTTGGGAGAAGCGGCCCTCCTGGCCGGGATTATCCGGTCTCCAAATGTCTATTCACCCAAAAAAAATATCCGAAGGGCAGTCCGGCGCAGAAACCTGGTTCTGGAGAATCTCTTTTCCGAAGGAAAGATTGATCTCCAGGCCTATATGGAGGCCCGGGCCGAAAAGGTTTCAGGGAGGAAGCCAAAACAGCGGCTCAATGCGGCCCCCTACTTTGTCGATGAAATACGAAAACGGATGGCAGACCTTTATTCGCCGCGCGTCCTGATCTCCGGCGGACTTCAGATCTTCACCACACTTGATGTGGAGTTGCAACGCATTGCAGACGAGGCCCTTCAGACAGGGCTCGCCGCGCTGGAGAATCGGAAACCCCGCCTGAAACGCGACGATCCGAAAAAACAGATTCAAGGAGCCCTGGTCGCGATTGATCCCGGAAGCGGTGCGGTCCGTGCCATGGTGGGGGGACGAAATTACGGGGTCAGTCAGTTCAATCGGGCGACACAGGCCCGGCGCCAGCCGGGTTCCCTCTTTAAGCCGATAGTTTATCTAACCGCTTTTGAGCAGGCCGCAACGGGCGGCCTGCCCTATACGCCGATCAGCCTCGTGGATGATGCCCCGATTACCCTTCAAGTCGGGGGAAAGGAGTGGTCGCCGCAAAACTATGACAAACAATACAGCGGCCCGGTCACCCTCCAGGAGGCGCTTGAACGTTCGCTCAATACAGCCACCGTCCGCCTTTCACAAGAGGTTGGACTCGAAAAAATTATGGAGACGGCGTTCAAAGTCGGCATCAACAGTCCCCTTGCTGCCATTCCTTCCCTCGCCCTCGGAAGTCTGGAGGTCTCTCCCCTTGAAATCGGCATGGCGTATAGCACTCTGGCCAATCATGGGGTTCAAACCCCCCCCCAATTTCTCCTGGGAGTGATCGATCCAGCCGAACTTCCCCTTGACCTGGAAAAGAAGGAAGAAGACGACTCCGCCAGGGGGGTTTCCGCGCCAGCCGCCTATCTCGTGACACACCTGCTTCAGGGGGTGGTCGAATCGGGAACGGGCCAAGGCGTCAGACGACTCGGTTTTGACAAGCCGGCCGCGGGAAAGACCGGGACGACAAGCAATGGCAGGGATGCCTGGTTTGCCGGGTATACCCCCGATCTCGTCACGGTTGTCTGGGTCGGCTTTGATCAAAACCAGCGCGGTGCGTTGTCCGGGGCCTCTGCGGCCTTGCCGATCTGGACAGAATTTATGAAAAAAGCCGATACCGGAGATCCGGACAACGATTTTCTTGTTCCATCCGGAATTATTTTCCGCAGCATCAATGAAAAAGGACAGGTCTGCCGGGAGGATGGAAAAGAAGTCCCCTTTATCGAAGGAACAGAGCCGGAAGAATCCTGCAAGAAGGGATTGTTCAAGTGGCTGGAGGGACTATTCTTTTGATCTCCCTTAAAGATAAAGTTATTCTTATCACAGGTGGAGGTCGGGGGATTGGCCGGGCAGCAGTCAGACATTTCACCGCAGAAGGCGGAAAAGTTGCCTTCTGCGCGCGGAGTGAAGGCGAAGTGGTCGGAACCGCGAAGGCAATCGAGGAAGAGGGGGGACGGGTCCTTCCTTTTCGGGCCGACATCTCTTCCCGTCGGGAGATACAGCGCATGGTCTCCCAAATCATCTCTGATCTTGGGGACATCGATATCCTTGTCAATAACGCCGGGGTACTCGGCCCCTCGGAAACGATTGCAACCTATAGGCCCGAGGCCTGGGAGGAGGTCATTCGAATCAACCTGAACGGCACCTTCCTGATTACCCATGCCGTCGTCAGGACCATGATCCCCCGCCGCACCGGCACCATCATTTCGATCACATCCAGTGTCGGGCGGAAGGGCCGCGCCAGATGGGGGGCCTATGCCGTCTCCAAGTTCGGACTGGAGGGCATGATGCAGACCCTGGCGGAAGAAGTTGCTCCCTTTCAGATTCGCGTCACCACTCTCAATCCAGGTGCAACGCGTACAAAGATGCGTGCAGCCGCATATCCGAAGGAGGACCCCACCGGCCTTCAGGACCCAGGCGAGGTTGCCAAGGCGCTGCACTATCTGGCCGTTTCAACAGACGCGTCCTTTCATGGGAAATCGCTCAACATGTCCGACCTTCCGATGGAGGCATGGATATCCTGATGAAGGCGGTTCGTTTTCATCAATTTGGCGGTCCCGAAATACTCATTTATGAGGACGCGCCCTTACCGGTTGCCGGTGCGGGTGAGGTCATCGTCCAGGTCAAGGCCTGCGCCCTCAATCATCTCGACCTGTGGACCCGGGGGGGGATCCCAACTTACCATATCAATCTCCCCCATATCCCCGGTTGTGACGTCGCCGGAATGATCGACCATGTAGGTGAAGGGGTGACAGGATTTATAAAGGGGGACAAGGTTCTGATCGCACCCGGACTCTCCTGCTTTCGCTGTCCGTCCTGCCTTGCAGGCCGGGATAACCTCTGCGAACACTACCGGATCTTTGGGGCGGGATGCGATGGCGGCTACGCCGAGTTCACCAAGGCCCCGGCATCCAATCTCATCCCGATCCCGAATGAGATCTCCTATAATGAGGCCGCCGCCTTTCCGCTGACTTTTCTGACCGCCTGGCATATGCTCATTAAACGGGCCGGGCTTCAGCCCGGACAAGACCTTCTGGTTTTAGCGGGCGGAAGCGGCGTGGGGAGTGCGGCAATCCAGATCGGAAAACTGGCAGGGGCACGCGTGATTGCAACCGCGGGAACAGAAGGGAAGTTGGATCAGGCCCTGATGATCGGGGCCGATTTTGTCATTGATCATTCAAGAGACGACTTTTCAGAAGAGGTCCTGAGAATCACGGACGGACGGGGAGTCGATGTCGTTTTTGAGCATATCGGCCCTGCAACATTCGACTGGAGCCTCCGTGCACTTGCAAAGGGCGGAACACTGGTCACCTGCGGGGCAACGAGCGGTCCAAGGGTTGACCTCGACCTTCGCTACGTCTTCTCCAGGGAACTCACCCTCATGGGCGCCCTCATGGGAACGCGCGCCGAATTATTGGAAATCACACATCTCGTGGGAGAAAAAAAACTTCGCCCGATTATCGATTCAGTCCATCCTCTTTCCGAAGCACGGATCCTCCAGGAAAAGATGGGATCAAGAGATCTCTTCGGAAAACTGATCCTGGCCCCAGGCCCAGGCGGGTAATCTTCAGGAGATGGAAATCAAAACCTGATCGCCTTCCTGCTTCACCGGATAGGTCTTGATCTTCAAGTTCGGGCTGAGCGGAGACGTGCCATCCTTGATGTTAAAGCGCCACTGATGCCAGGGACAGAGTACCTGTTCGCCACAGACCTTGCCATCTGCCAAGGCGCCGCCCTGATGCGGACAGACATTGGAAATTGCGTAAATTTCGCCATCCAGGCGGAAGAGCGCGACTTCATGATTATCAATCTCGATCATTTTTCCCGAGCCGTCAGGGATTTCATCTAGCCTTGCCACACAAACAAAAGACATCTCTTCTCCACCGGATTAAAAAATGTAACGATTCAGGATTTCACCACATAGAAATGGACGTGATTATAGAGGATATTGATTCATCGGGTCAAATGAGCAAGGGAGCGAATCTCAATCACGGGTGTTGGGTCGTTTGTCGGAAAAGTGGGACCTGTGCTACAATCCTGTCGTCGGAGGGATGACACAATGCCGCAAATCATCATGATCGTCGATGATGAAGCTGACCTAACAAGATTGGTCGCGTATCACCTGAAACAAGAAGGCTTCATCCCGGTTTGCGCCTCCAACGGCTCAGAGGCCCTCAAGGAGATTGCCGCGCAAGCGATTTCTCTTGTCATCCTCGACGTGATGATGCCGGGAGTGGGGGGGCTTGATGTTTGTAGACAACTGCGAAGCCGTGCCGAAACGGCCTCTCTCCCCGTGATCCTCTTGACGGCACGGGCCGATGAGAGCGACAAGGTGATCGGCCTGGAGCTGGGCGCGGATGATTATGTCACAAAACCGTTCTCGCCGAGAGAATTGATGGCCAGGGTCAAGGCCCTCTTGAGAAGATCAAAAGGCGAGGGGGAGGAGGCCGTCTACCACTACCAACATCTTATGCTGGATACGGCCCGACATTTGGTCAAGGTAGAGGGGAAAAAGGTCGTCTTGACCGCCAAGGAATTTTCACTCCTGGAGCTTCTTCTTGAAAAAAAAGGAAGGGTTCTGACACGGGATTTTTTGTTGAAGTCCATCTGGGGCTACGATTACTTCGGCACCACCCGGACGGTAGACGTTCATATCAGACGTCTGCGTGAGAAAATTCCTTTTCTTTCAAAGACCATTGAAACCCTTCCGTCTCTTGGATATAAATTGACCGATGAACAGTGAACAAACAAATCCGGCTGACGCCAATCTGTCACGGCAGACCCGAGGCCAGAAATCCCTACAGGATGTTCCGACCTTCCGCCTCTTACTCTTGAAATCGCTTGCTCCCTTTATCCTCCTGGCAGTCCTTCTCTTTGTCCTGATGAACGGTCTCTTTTTATTATTTTTTGATCTGTCCGGGCAGAAGAAATCCTTCTTGGACTTTCTCCTCCTCTCTTCAGCCGCGTCTCTAAGCCTTTCCCTCTTGCTCGGCCTCTTTATCTCAAGCCGGCGTTCAGCAGCCCTTCGTCAAATTACCCTCTTTGTTCAGAGATTTCTACAAGGAGAAACAGGCGCATCTACCCTGATCCACCGAACCGATGAAATGGAAGCACTTGCAAATGCCCTCAACCAGATGACCGCCAATGTACAGGAAAAGATCGAAACACTCTCCAGTGACAAGGCAAAAAGTGTCGCAATCCTTTCTGGGATGGTTGAAGGCGTCATGGTTCTGGACGGAAGAGGGGAAGTGGTTCTGACCAACGCCTCTTTTGAAAAGATGTTCGGTCTTTCATCTACGGACCTGTCCGGGAGACATTATTATGAACACCTCCGACACCATACTCTGAACGAAATGATCAAAGAAGTGATTCACACGGGCCGCTCCCTCTCGAGAGCGATTGCACTGGAAGGCCCTCCGCCGCAATATTTTCAAGTCCAGGCCTCCGTGGCCGACTTTGCTCCCCATCACTTCGTCGCGCTGGTCTTTCATGACATTACCGAAAACAAACGGCAGGAGCAAATCCAGAAAGATTTTGTAGCCAATGTCTCCCACGAACTGCGCACACCGATCTCGCTCATCAAGGGATATGTCGAGACCCTCTCTGATGGCACCGTAGTAGACCCTAAGCAGGCAAAGTCCTTCCTTGACATCATCGAAAAAAATAGCACCCGGCTGGAAAATATTATTCTGGACCTTCTCCAACTTTCCCGGATCGAGTCTGGCCTTGATCCGGTCCGGCTCAGAAAGATCTCCCTACTGGACTGCATTCAAAAAAATATCACTTTATTAAACCCCCTTGTCCGAAAGAAGAATTTGCGCCTCACCGTCTCTGTGCCTACAAACCTTCAGATATGGGTGGATCCGGAAAAACTGGACCAGGTCCTGACCAACATCATCGACAATGCCATCAAGTATACGCCGGAAAGAGGCGAGATTAAAATTCACGCCGTCGAAGAACAAAACAACATCCGAATTAGAATCGAAGACAGTGGCATTGGCATCCCTAAAAACGAACACGCCCGAATCTTCGAGCGCTTTTACCGCGTGGACCAAACTCGATCCCGTGAACTCGGCGGCACCGGCCTCGGCTTGGCCATTGTCAAACAGGTCGTCGAGGCCCATGGAGGGAAGGTGGTCGTTCAAAGTGAGAGGAGAAAAGGCTCCAGGTTTATCCTGGCCTTTCCGAAAATATCAGCCATCGAACACCTTAATCGGAATTGATGTGCCCAAAAAGATCCTCTTCCTTTGTACCGGAAATTCTGCGCGAAGTCAGATAGCCGAGGGCCTGACGCGTCATCTGGCCAAAGGGGTCAAGACGACCATCGAAGCGCTGAGCGCCGGAATGGATCCTAAGGGACTGCACCCTCTTGCCATCGCGGTCATGGATGAAATCGGCATCGATATCCGGGACCATCGCTCAAAAAATTTCGACTCCTCCCTTCTAAATCAGGCCGACTGCATCATTACCCTTTGTGGAAATGCGGAAGCCCGTTGCCCCGCCACCCCGTCTCATATTCATAGGGAACACTGGCCGATTGACGACCCCGCACAAGCCTCAGGGAATAAGGAAGAAAGACTTGCCCTTTTCAGAAAAACACGCGACGCACTCAAAGATCGGATCATTCATTTTTTAGGAGTTTCAGGTGATTTAACGGGTACAAAGGAATAGTGGGTCTCTCCCGGAGAGGGAACACCTATCCCCTTTGTCCTTGATCTGACTGGACACATTGACAGAGCAAATCGAATTCAATATCCTTTAAACGATGACCAAGACTATTCCATTCCATAAAAACCCCCTGTTTTGGATGACCCTCCTGGCGTCTTTCTTTGTCCTTCCTTCAGATGCGAGTTCGGAGGGGGTGGAAGGACGCTTGTCCGGAAAAGTCACCATTAACGGAATTGCCACGACCAATGCGGTGGTCTACCTCTTGGGCAAAAATGGAAAACCCTTTTCCATAATTCCCACGAGAAAGACCATCATCCAGGAAAGGCGTCAGTTTTCTCCATCTTTTAGTGTCGTTCCGGTGGGAACGACACTTTTCTTTGAAAATCTTGACGACACGATGCACAATGTCCACTCCAGAAGCCCATCAAATCCCTTCGATATCGGCCTCCACCTCCCCAATACCATCAAGGAGGTCATCCTAAAAAATCGGGGGATTGTACCGCTCCGATGCAAGCTCCACCCGGTCATGAACGGATTGATTTATGTCGCTCCCTCTTCTTTTTATGCCGTGACCGACCCCGCGGGACACTTTGAGATAAAAGACATCCCGCTCGGTCGCTATCAGGTGGAGACCTGGCATCCAAGCCTCACCCCTAAAGAATCAGCAAAGGGGTCGAAACATGTCGAGATCGGAAAGCCGAATGAAGTCGTCCACCTTACCTTCAATGCCAAAACGGCTACCGGGAAAGACCTGACCAATATCGCCGGTCAGAGCTGGCTCCCGGTGGTAGAAGAAATTCAAATTGCACTCAAGAAGGCCCTCTCAGGATGGAAGAAAAAACGTATGACATCGGCAGCCACAAAGGTGATGACGGCCCAATCCCGTCTCTATCGCGAATCGGGGCTTCGGAACGCAATCGTGAAAACGCTGGGAGAAGCCCGTGCGGTGGAACATGAAGAACGGCTTGATAAAATCCGAAAACTGGTGCAGGGGATAACGAAAGGCCCGGTCAACACATCCGTCATCGAAAAAGAAATCGATATCCTGATGACTGGCCTGCGACAAGATGCTCGAGCCATCGAGGGACTTTAGGGAGACTCCAATACCCTAGCCTGTTTGCTTCTAAAAAATACCTAAGACCCGGTCATACTTGTCCGGTCCATGACGACCATCTCATTTCAAAAATCAGAGAGCAAAGGCTTCTGTGACAAAGAATAAAACCTCAACACGGAAAAGAGTAAGCGCGGGCATTCTTTGGGGTACCGGAATTTATTTGGTCCTCTTTGGGATGGCCTTCCAGAAACATGAAAGCCGGATGGATCGTTTCGAGGCGCGGGCCGGTGAAATTTATGCCCACCTTGAGGGAAAAAATACAAACAAGGCCAAAGGCCTCATCCCCAAAGCCCTGGGAATGCCCCGTCCGCAGGGGCCAAAACCATTCAATCCCGCTTCGATCTTTTGTTCTTTCTTTTGCGCCGAGAGGATTACTGCGGAACGGGTGAAGGCCCTCCGGGAGATTGTCATTTTTTTCAAAGACGACCTTGCTGAAATCAATCTGTCTGAGATGGACCTCAGCGGCCTTGATCTCAGCGGAGCGGATCTTCGCGGCGCAGATCTCAGTCAGGCAAATCTTAGTCACTCAGACCTCAGCAGGGCAAGACTGATTGGAGCCAACCTCAATCAAGCGATGCTCTTTAATGCAGACCTCAGCGGAGCCCTCCTCAGAGAGGCCCAACTGAATAAGGCGGATCTGAGGGAAGTCAGACTTGTCGATGCAGACCTCACCAGATCCACCTTCAAAGAAGCCAGGCTCAGCCGAGCAGACCTCAGTGGCGCGGTCCTCTTGGATACAGACCTCTTTAATGCGGATCTCAGGGGAGTCCGTCTTCGCGGAGCAGACTTAAGCGGGGTCAACCTTTTTTATGCGGACCTTATTGGCGCCGACCTTAGCGAGGCAAGGCTTGCGGGCGTGAGGCTGAGCGGGGCGGATTTCAGAAAGGTAAACTTCACCAAGGCGGATCTCAGGGGCGCAATCCTCACCGGGGCAAGACTCAGCGGCGCCGACCTCAGCGGCGCCGACCTCAGGGAAACAGACCTTCGCCATGCTCTCTTGAGTGAGTCCATAGGTCTCACGCAAGACCAACTGGATCAAGTCATCATGGACGATAAAACGAAGCTCCCGAATGGGCTTAAGGGGCCCGAGGGATCACAATAACAGGTTAGTGATGTCGGGGGCGCTCCTATAGTGAAATATCGACGATTAAGGGCAAATGATCAGAACCGATACTCCTCCCTGTCTTTACACCCACCACTTTTAAGCCTTCCGTGACAAAGCCATGATCGATCGGAATCATCATAAAGGGCAGAAAGACCGGCCAGGTTGGGAGCAGGCCAAATCCTTCACGAACACTGATAAGACCCGAATCCTTTACAAATTTCCGATAGTAAGGAGACCACTTCGTGACGTTTAAATCTCCAATAATAATTGCAGGTAAAGGAAGCATCTTTGCAAACCGGGCAAGTTGTTCAAGTTGACTGTTTCTTGCTTGGAAATTCGACCCCAGCCTTGGAGAAGACAAATGCGTTGTCAGTAACGAGATTTGCTTGTCCTGGAAGCTGAATTTAATGTGGATACTGGGCGCTATAGGATCTCCTAAATCTATGATCTCTGATTGACTCAAGGGGATACGACTGAAAAGAGCGATCCCCAAATCATCAGAACCCGGAGAAGAAAAGAAATAAGGGAAGTCTTCTTTCAAAGGTTCCAATGCATCCAGCCACCTTTGATTGGTTTCTTGAAGAAAAACAATATCGGGTTTCTCTTCAGATACCAGGGCCATGAGCCTTGAGTATTGTTTATTTGACGACAAGACATTTGAATGGAAAAGTCGAAGGGAGGGAGATTCTCCGGCGACTGATCTGTCTGGAGAGGCGAGATGCCAGGGAAGGACACCCACACCATTTATTCCGATCGCGATAAACCCTAAGACAAGCCATTGCCATTCATGGCGCAGAAAGAAAGCCCCTGTTACAAGTAGGGATGCAATGAAATATTGAAGCCTGAAGTGAGTGCTTAACTCGATATAATGCGGCAATGCCCCCATATAGGAAAAATAGCCGAGCAAGAGGACAAAAACTCCCGTAAACTTTGTCCCCCAGGAAAAGAAATCAAAACCTGCTTTCAACATTCGTACGACTCCAGAGATAAGATCAAAACTTCTTCTAATATAGTGAAGGACCCGGCCCCGAAAAGACGGAGATTGCGCTCACGGTGCGTGTTCGACTCCCGATATCGTTTGGTCATTATTGATTTTTATATACCAGATGTCAATCCCCTCAAAAGAGGGGGAAGAGAAAGAAGCATAAAGTTTTATTCTTGCGCTGCCACCACTTCGAGTGCCATGGCCTTGAGGGCTCTCAGGTCCCGTTTACCTGTTCCCAATACGGGAAGCGCTTCAACCGGATAGAGGTTCTCCCGTTTGGGCAACCAGAGTTTTGGAAGGTTCTGTTCTTTGAGTTGTCCCCACAAGGCCTCGGGTGTCATCTCCGGTTTGACATAAAAACAGACGATCCGCTCCCCCTTTTGCTCATCCGGGACAGCACAGACCGCGCACTCTTCCGTTCCAAGAATACCGCTGACAACCTCCTCAATCTTGATGTGGGGAACCATTTCACCGCCGATTTTACTGAACCGGGAGAGTCGGTCTGTGATCCGGACAAAACCATCTCCATCTACAGCGGCAATATCTCCGGTGTTGTACCAGTCCCCCTGAATGACCTCTGCGGTTTTTTCCGGCTGATTGAGATAACCCATCATCAGGTTCGGACCTTTCACAAAGAGTAAACCCTCCTGCCCGACCGGTCGGACCTCGCCCGTATCCGGGTCGACCACCTTCAGGGCAACGCCCGGGACCGGATGGCCGACCGTCTCAGGAATCGAATCCTTCTGAAATTCCGGTCCATGATGCACATCCTCGACATTCACACAAACCACTGGCGCAAGTTCAGTACATCCATAACCCTCAAGCAGACTGAGATCATATTTTTCCCTGAATGCCAGGGCGACTTCTTTTCTTAACTTTTCGGCACCCACCATCGCATACCGCAAGGAACTGAATTCTTCTTTCGAGCAGCGTCGGATATAGGACTTGTAAAAGGTCGGGGTGCTGATCAGGATCGTCGCCTTGTGTCGCAAGACCAAGGCCCCGACCTTTTTCGCTTCCATCGGATTCGGATGATAAATGGCCCCGAATCCGTAGAGGAGCGGGAACCAGAGGGTCCCGGTAAAACCGAAGGAATGGAAGAAAGGTAGCACCCCCATCATCGTATCTTTTCGGGTCACCCAAAAGAGTTGTGCGAGCGACTCCACATTTGAAAGCACATTATGGTGAGAGAGCATCACCCCTTTTGGATCGCCCGTGCTGCCGCTCGAAAAGATCACGGTCGCCAGGTGGTTCGGGTCGGACTTCTCCGGACAATAGATTTTCTGAATCAATCGCCCCGGAAGGAGATAAAGAAGGATGGCCTGGACAATTTTTTCGGCGGGCTTCATTTTTTTTAAAAGATCTTCAAGGTAAATAAATTCCTCACGATGTTCAAGATTCGCTTTCGCGACAAACACCCTAGAGGTCAGAACCGCCTTGATCCCACATTGCTGAACGGCGGAATCGATTGCCTCCTTGCCCGCTGTGAAATTCAGATTCACAGGAACCTTTCCGGCCAGAAGAGTGGCAATATTTGCAAGGGCTCCGCCCACTGAGGAGGGAAGCATGAGCCCGACCATCTCTTCTTTCCTACATTTCCGCCGGATTCTGCGGGATAAAAGGAAGGCCCCGATCAAGGCCTTCCCATAGGTCAAGCGCTTTCCGGTCGAGTCGGACATACAGCCCCGCTTCCAGGCGGATTTTGCCGAGCGAATAAACTTAAAGTGCAAGAGATCATCTTTCGCCCTTCTAAATTTGACCGCCTCGCTCCCAAGCTCCATCACGGCCTGCCGTACTGTTTGCGCCGTGGCGTTTGCCGGAAGAGGTAAGCCAAAAGAGATCGTCACCGGATAGGGGATTTGTCGCGGCCATTTGAAGAAGAACCGCCCTTTTTCAAAGCTGAAAATGCTCCCCCAAAGACCATCAAGATGGACGGGAATGATCGGCACATTAAGATCTTTCCCCATCCGCTCAAATCCCCTCTTGAATGAAAGCATATTCCCCGTACGACTGATTGCCCCTTCGGCAAAGATACAGACCACATGCCCCTGCTTGAGCGACTCACGTGCCCGTTCAATCGATTGAACCACACCTCTCCGATTACCCACCGAGATCGGGATTGCCTTCATCTTCCTCAGAAACCACCCCACCCCTTTTATCTCAAAGAACCCGCTGAAGACCAGAAAACGGATGAAGCGCTGTACGCAGGCCCCCACCAACAGGCCGTCTACAAAAGAAACATGGTTACAAACAAGCAAGGCCGGTCCCCGGAAGGGCACATGTTCCTGACCTCGGATGCGAATTCGGTAGATCGTGTGTGTCAGGAGCCAAAGAACAAATCGGATCAGAAAGTCCGGAAGGACACTCAGAATGTAAACCGTCACCAGGAGTGTAAAAAACCCGAAAACAATGATAATCCGGTCTGCCTGGACCTGCAGCAGATCACGAAAAATCCAAAGGGCGGCGGAGGCCAGGAGGATCCCCCCCGTGTCCATGAAATTGGTGGTGGCAATGATCCGGCCCTTCTCTTCTCGACCGCTTTTCTGCTGAATGAGTGCATTCAGGGGCACGATAAAGAGGCCGCCGGAAAATCCGAGCAGGCTGAGGGCCATTGCTGCCTGGAAATAAGAGGGTGGAGACAACCCCAGCCAGATTGAAAAGAGGCCCAAACCGATCGATCCCAGGGGGACAAGCCCCAGTTCCACCTTGTCGCCGGAGAGACGACCCGCCACAAGACTGCCGACACCAATACCGAAGGCCAGAAAGGTTCCCAGAATTCCAACCCAAAAGTCATCCAGGACCAGCACCTCTTTGCCAAAAAGAATAATGCTCATCTGGAGCAAGGCCCCCAGGAACCAGAAATAGGAGATGGCCAACACCGTATGCCAGAGAACCTTCTCTCTGTATATTCGCTTGATGCCTTTGGCAATTTCCCCCCAGGGGTTCAGTGGAAATGGTTTTTGGATACCCGAAGGCGGGACCTTATATATACCAAAACTAACCCATGATCCCACCACTGCGATGGAGATGAGAAAAAGACTGATCAACCACAGTCGGTCCTTCCATGCGGCGAACATCATGCTCCCGATGGAGGTCCCGAGAATAATGGCCAGAAAAGTGCTCATTTCCAAAAGACCATTTGCACGGGACAAATTATTGTCGGGTATTATTTCAGGAAGGATGCCATATTTTGCCGGGCTGAAAAAGGTCGACTGAAGGGCCATCAGAAAGAGGACGCCCAGCATCCATTCAATCCGACCGGAAAGAAAAGCGAGGAGGGCCAAGCCCATCGAAACAATTTCAAAACACTTTGTGATGACCAAGACGGTCCGCTTACTGTAGACGTCGGCCAGATGACCAGCGTATCCGGAGAAGAGAAAAAATGGGAGAATAAAAATGGCGCCCACCAGAGGAAGATCTCCACTTCCTCCACCAGAGCTGACCGCCAGGTTCACTGCCACCATCGAGACCACGATTTTGCAGACGTTATCGTTAAAGGCCCCCAGGAACTGGGTCCAGAGAAAGGACTGAAAGCTGAGTGATTTTAATAGATCTTTGTACTTTCCGGTCGCCATGCTGACTTGCCTCCAAGTACGGCATATATCAACGGGGAACCCTCAGAATACTGATTCTCCAGAGCGAATTATATAATATTGGATCTCAAATGTCCTGAGCCTTTTGTATACGTGGTTCTTCTTTAGGGAGGAGTTTCTTGATCGTCAGCCCTTGCACGATGATGGAGAAGATGACCACCGCATAGGTCATGACCAGGATGACGTCGCGTGATGGACCTGAAGGCAGAGAGAGCGCCAATGCCACAGAAATGCCGCCCCGTAATCCTCCCCAGGTCAGTATCTTTATCACACCCGGGGAGAAGGTCCTGAAGGTCCTCAGAGCAAAAATCGGAATGCTCACGGTCACAAATCGGGAAAGGAGGACGAGCGGGATCATGATTAATCCCGCTACAAAATATCCTAATGTAAAGTTCAAAACCAATATCTCCAGACCGAGCAGGACAAAAAGTGAGGCATTCAGTATTTCATCGACCAATTCCCAGAAGGTATCGAGACGTTCCCGCGTTTTATCGGACATGGCAAGGAGACGCCCCCGGTTCCCGATGAGCAGTCCGGCCACAACCACCGTAATCGCAGGAGAGGTATGGAGGGCGGCGGCCAGCTCATATCCCCCCATCACCAGCGCCAGGGTGATAAGAATTTCGACATGATAATGATCAACCGACTTCAACATCTTGTAGGCAATCCAACCGAGCAGGCCTCCGAGAACAGCGCCGCCCAAGGCCTCTTCAAGCAGGAACAGAATCACATGCCCAGGATCGAGCGTATGATTGCCGTCAATCAGTCCGAGGAGAACCGTGAAAACCACAACCCCAATACCGTCGTTAAAAAGAGACTCTCCCGCAATCTTTGTTTCCAGGCCTTTGGGGGCCTTGGCTGCCTTCAAAATACTGAGTACTGCAATCGGGTCGGTGGGAGAAATAAGGGAACCAAACAGGAGGCAATAGATAAACGGGACATCCTGATCAAGAAGGTCAAAAACAAAAGAGGTGAAAAATCCGACAATCAAGGTCGAGGCGATGACCCCGAAACTTGCGAGGCTTGAGATGATCCACTTTTGTTCCCGAAGGTCATTAATATTGACATGCAGCGCCCCGGCAAAAAGGAGATAACCCAACATCCCCCGCATCAGGAATTTCTCGAAATCAATATTCCCCAGGAGGGTTCTGGCATTCTCTTCTATCCCAGGGATAAACGCTTCCGTGAGGATAAGACCAAAGGACAGACACAGGGCAAGTATCATCACCCCGATGGACATCGGGAGCTTTAAGAATCGGTAGTTGATGTAGCTAAAGAGCGCAGACATTGTCACCAGAAGTGCAATAATGCTCAATAAGTCCATAAATCTATACTCCTGTTTTGTAGGTCTTTTTAAGGCAGGGTAAGAAGGACACTTAAAAGGCGGTTTTTTCCCGGGGAGGGGGTAAAACCGCCTTATTTTGCTCTTAGCACTTCAGCAATCTAGGAACCTGTCGGAAGATCTAGAGTGTGGGTGTGCCATCGTCTGCCTGAGGACGCCTTTGACGAAGGCCAGGTTTATCTTTTTACGCCTTCGCCTTTGCCTGAACCGATTCGATGATTTGCGTGAAGGTGGCGGCATCGCCTGCAGCGATTTCAGCCAAAACCTTTCGGTTGAGCGAAATTCCGGCCTTTTTCAGTGCTTCAATGAAGCGACTGTAGGTCATACCGTGGCTTCGTGCGGCCGCGTTGATTCTTGCAATCCACAACCGCCTGAAGTTCCGTTTTTTGGTCCTACGATCCCGATAGGCATAGAGGAGCGATTTGTCAACCGCCTCAGTCGCGGACCGATAAAGTTTGCTTTTCCCCCCGAAATATCCCTTGGCCATCTTGAGGCGGTCGTTCCGCCGATGCCGGGTTTTGGGGCCTCCTTTTGCTCTTGGCATTCTACTTCTCCTTAAAAATTACCGATAACAATTGCCGTGTGGCTTACTTCTTACTTTACCCGTTCGGAAGAAGTCTTTTAATTGTTTTTGCTTCACCCTTGGACACCAGGACCGCCCCGCGAAGATTCCGCCTCCGTTTCCCGCTCTTGTGGACGAGTAAATGTTGCGTCCCCGCCTGCTTGCGCATGACTTTCCCGGTTCCGGATATCTTAAATCGTTTCGCCGCGCCCCGATGCGTCTTAATTTTATTCTTCATTCTTACTCCTTTGTTGATTTCGGGGCCAGGATCATCACCATGTTCCGACCCTCCAGCTTGGGCGGGTATTCGGGCTGTCCCACGTCTTGAAGTTTTTCCTGTATCTTTGTCATGATGGCCCAGCCCTTTTCCCGGTAAGGCATTTCCCTTCCGCGGAACATGAGCGTCACCTTCACCTTGTTTCTCTCTTCCAGGAAATCCTGCGCGTGCTTCACCTTAAAGTCGAGGTCATGCTCCCCTGTAAAGAGCCTGAACTTCACTTCCTTGAGATGTCCCCCCTTCTGGTGGGATTTTACCGCACGGTCTTTCCGGCTCTGTTCATACTTGTATTTCCCATAATCCATTATCCGGCAAACTGGAGGACGGGAGGTGGGCGCGACCTCTACCAAGTCAAAACCAGACTCCTCCGCTTTGGCAATACCCTCCAGAACCGTCATGGAGCCCAACTGCTCTCCATCGGCCGCAATCACCATGACTTCCGTTACCCGGATCTGCTTGTTTACCTTTAACCTAGAAGCGATAAAAGACCTCCTTCATCAATTCCATCAATATAGAATATTTCTCCTCTCTGATCAAGTCCCAAAATTTCCTATTGGATCTTCTGCGCCTCAATCTCCCCCTGGAGTTGATTGAGGAAGGCATCGATCTCCATCAGACTGTTTTCGCCACGCCGGTTCCGGACGGAAAGTGTCTGATCTTCTGCCTCCCGGTCTCCCACCACCAGCATATACGGGATCTTCATCAGTTGGGCCTCCCGGATCTTCAGTCCCATTTTTTCATTTCGCTGATCAACCTCGACCCGAATGCCAGCCTCATGAAGCCGGGCCTTGATCGCCTCGGCATATTCCTTCTGGCGTTCTGTAATCGGAATGACCTTAGCCTGAACCGGAGCAAGCCAGAGCGGAAAGGCCCCGGCGTAATGTTCGATCAGGACACCAAAGAAGCGCTCGATCGACCCCATCAAGGCCCGGTGGATCATAATAGGCTGATGCGCCTGGCCATCCTCGCCACGATAGGACATCTTGAAACGGTCCGGGAGATTGAAGTCCACCTGTATCGTCGTGCATTGCCAGGAGCGCCCCAGGGCATCTTTGATCTTCATATCAATCTTGGGTCCGTAGAAGACCCCTTCGCCCGGATCAATCTCATAAGGAAGTCCCTTCTGCTTCAAGGCCCCTTCCAAAGCCGTGGTCGCCTGCTCCCAACGGTCGAGGGTTCCGACATATTTATCGGGCCGCGTGGAAAGGTAGATCTCATATTCTTTAAAACCGAAGGTTCCCAGGACAAAGGTCGTGAAATCAAGCACCTTCAGGATCTCCGCCTCGATCTGGTCGGGACGGCAGAAGAGATGGGCATCATCCTGGGTAAAGCCCCGAACCCGCATCAGTCCGTGCAGCACACCGGAGCGTTCGTAGCGGTAGACGGTTCCCAACTCCGCCCAACGGAAAGGGAGATCCCGGTAACTTCGAAGACGTGATTTATAAATCAGGATGTGAAAAGGGCAGTTCATCGGCTTGATTTCGTACGGGATATTGTCCACCTTCATCGGCGCGTACATGTTCTCTTTATAGAACTCAAGGTGGCCGCTCTGCTTCCAGAGATCCAGCTTTGCCATATGGGGGGTAAAAACGAGGTCGTATCCGGCCTTCAAATGGGCATCCCGCCAGAAATCCTCCAGGGTCTTCCGAATGATGGCTCCTTTCGGATGCCAGAGAACCAGCCCGGCGCCAATCTCGTCCGTGATCGAGAAGAGGTCCAACTCCTTCCCGAGCCGCCGATGGTCTCGCTTCTTGATTTCTTCCAGGTTTTTAAGATGGGCATCGAGGTCTTCCCTTCTGGAAAAGGAGGTTCCGTAGATTCGCTGCAGCATCTTGTTTTTTTCGCTCCCGCGCCAGTAAGCGCCCGCGCTGGAGAGTAGCTTGATCGCCTTGATTTTTCCGGTGGAGGGAAGATGAGGGCCGGTGCAGAGATCAATAAAATCTCCCTGCTGATAGGCCGAGATCTGGACATCTTCCAGCTCTTCAATCAATTCCACCTTGTAGGGTTCCTGCCGTTCACGAAACAACTGGATCGCCACCTCCTTGGTCAACTCCATCCGGGAGATGGGAAGGTTACGTTTGACAATCTCCTTCATTTTTTTCTCTATTTTTTTGAGATCTTCGGGAGTAAAGGGCCGCTCAAAATCAAAATCGTAATAAAAACCATCCTTAATCGGCGGACCAATTGCCATTTGTGCCGAAGGGAAGACCTCTTTCACTGCCTGGGCCATTAAATGCGAAGAACTGTGCCGGTAAATTTCTTCCCCTTCCGGGGCGTCAAAAGTCAGAAGTTCAATCTCTGCATCCCCCTCAACTCTTGCGGAAAGGTCTCTGGGTTCGCCATTGACACAGACACCGACGACATCTTTTGTCTTTTCAAGCGCTTTGACGATCTTAAAGAAGGGAATCCCTTTTTCAACCGTAAGCGCTTTATGGGATTTAAATTTAAGGGTAACTTCTGCCATAGGCTATTCCCGTTGTCTCTAATCCATATGGAGAATGAGACATAAAAAAGGCATCATCTCGTCCCGCCTGATGCCTTGAGTCCGTCTGTACATCGTGTGCGTTCGTAGAGCAACGCTTCTGATGGCGTCATGGTAGGCACGGGCGGTTTCGAACCGCCGACCTCTTGCGTGTCAAGCAAGCGCTCTCCCCCTGAGCTACGCGCCTATGCAGGGCAAATAATACATCGTATAGAAATCCCGGGTTGGTGTCAACTTATTTTGGGGACAGCAGTGTCGGGTCGGTATTCCGAGACCGGATCCTTAAAAATGTCCTGAATCTGCGATTCGCGCGTGGCATCCAGTCCATTCACAAGGTAGGTCTGGACAATATCGAAGATGTGTCTCGCATAGAGGAGGCGGGGGAGGAGAACATAATCGGCTCCGGCATCATAAAGAGTCTGCGCGCCGCGCAATGAGTCCGAGGTCACAATGACACGGCTTTCGGGTGAGAGCATCTTCACCTGCTTCAGCAATCTCAGATTAGAGGTCCCCTGTAGAAAGCTGTCTGATATCGTTGAGATCACTAGGTTTGCCCCTTCGATCCCGGCATGTCTTAAGGTTTCCGGATGGGCGATGTCTCCATAAACACAATCAACCTCGTATTTTTTAAGCAGCGCCAGCGTCTGAGGGTTGAAATCGATCACAAACAGGCTATCCTTGAGGCTCGGCATTTCTTCGTTGATCCGATGCAGAAAAGGACTCGCCTCTTTGAAAAATCCAAGAAGAACAATCCCTTTCTTCTCCTTTTTTGCAATGGGAAGGGTCGATTTTTCCTTATTCTGCCCGGAAAGGCCTTTGACTTGCCAGACAACCCAACTGACCAGGTGTTCCTTTGCAAGGATGAGATAGGTGGACAGAATCGAACTCAGGACAAGGCTGAGGATGATGATTTGGACAACCTCCTCGCTAACATGTCCGTAGGAGAATCCGAGGGTGACGATGACCATCGAAAACTCACTGACTTGAGAAAGATTGATTGAAGTCAGAAGTCCGGTCCGCAGGTCAAGCTTCAGGGCCAGGAGTGCCGGCAGAAGGGTAAGAAGACGGCTTGCGAGAACGAAGGCCGTTAAGGAGAGTGCAACGATGACGAGGTAGGGGGTCAGCGAAGGGGCCTTTAAACCGAGTGAGACAAAGAACAGGGTAATGAAAAAATCCCGTATCCCGGTGATTTTCGCAATAACATCTATGCTGTACGGAAAAGCGGCAATCGAAAGTCCGGCAACAAGGGCCCCCATTTCCTTGGAAAGACCGACGGCATTTGCGGTTCCGGAGACCAGGAAGCACCAGGAAATCGAAGTAATGAGCATCAACTCGGGAGACTTGGCAATGAAGGCATAGAGTTTTGGAAGGATGTGCTTGCTGACCAGAAAACAGGAGAAGAGAAGGCCCATCGCGGAGAGAAAAGAGTTGAAAATGCCAATAATCTCAGGGTTTAAGAGATTGGGCTGGATGGTCAGAAAGATAATCGCCCAGATATCCTGAAAGATCAGAATGCCGAGCGTTACCCGCCCCGCGTGAGAGTCGATATCATGCTGGTCATGAAGAATTTTGACGACGATCATCGTAGAACTGAGGGAGAGGGCCAGGGCCAGATAACCGATGTTGAACTTTGTCATCCCGGAGGAAAAGCCGAGGTAGTGAAAGAAGCCGAATCCGAGCAGGATTGTGCCGAAAAACTGGACGGTTCCCGCGATGCCGACCATCTTTCCCGCGGCGGCCAGTTTGGTTACGTTGATTTCGAGGCCGATAATGAAGAGCAGCAGGATCAGGCCGATCTCTGAGATCATCTCAATACTGCCTTCATCCGAGATGATACCAAAGCCCATATTGTGGCCAAGAAGAATGCCGCCGACGATATAACCGAGGATGAGCGGCTGCTTGAATCGCTTCGCGACGAGGGCGGAAAGGGTCGCAAAGATAATGCTGACGGCAATGCCCGTCAGAAGGTTCATTTGCATAGGGGCCTCAAGAGGTCGATATTCCTAATGTAACGATTCAGCATGCCACTATTTTGCTTCAGGGAAAGGCACGAGGAGCGCAGAACCGAAGCGTATGGGTTATACGTGAGGATTCGAGCACCACAGAAACGCCACCCTGGAGGGGAAGAGGGGTGTGATGAGTCGTTACATTTCAATTTTACCAGATAATTACCTAATGGGGCATGGAAGATATCCAGAAAAGGACTACAAAAGGATTGCCGGCTGGAAAAAAAAGATTTCGAAGTTTCCAAAAAGGGCATCTTCCCAGAAGGTCAAAAGGGTGTTACCGGAGGCGGTGATGGCCGTATTACCAATGGTGTTGCTGGAAGAGATGAGGGTTTGTGTGTCGCCAAATATTACCCCTCCATCCACAGAATCCCTGAGGAGGACAAGCGGAACACCGGAGGAGGTATCTTCCCAGCTGATAAAAATATCCAGTCCCGAAACGGCAATTCGCCCCTTTTTCGAACGTCCGGCATTGTTGGAAATGTTGATCGGTGCCGTGAAAGAAAAGGGAGGGCCTAAATTCACACCTTCTGCCCGTCTCAAAAAGATCTCTGAGTCGCCTCCTTGCGCATCGGTTCCTTCCCAAATGACATAAACATTGTCTCCTCCTCCTGCGACCCCAGGCAAGTTGGAGCTCACAATAGCATTGGAGAGAGATACCCCGGAACTCGCGATAGAAGGGTTAAATACGAACGAGGCAATCTCAAGACTCCGGAAGAAGATCTTAGGTAATGTACCATCAATCGGTGGTGTGTCTTCCCACGCGACAAAAAAATGGCCGTTTGAGGCCGCAAGGCTCGGGTTTTGTGAAGTGGATTGCTCATTACCGAAACCAGTGTTGGGGAGCGAGAGAATTTCTGGTGAAGCCAGGTTGGGATCTGGAAAACTGACTCCGTGGTCGGATGACCTGACCATCAGGATGTCGGAGTTGAAGAGCTTAAATGTCGAACCCGGAAAGGTAGGGTCTGGCGGAACATAAAAGGTTGATTCCACCCAAGCCACAAAGACATGACCCTCAAAGGTCGTAATTGTAGGAGCCTGCGAAGGACAGGGGAGGCCGAACTCTATTGATGGTCCACATATCGGGTCTGAAATAGAGATGTTTTTAGGAGATTCAAAGGTGAGGTTGCCCGTAACATCTTCTACCGCTCGTCCATAGAAGATGTCGGTTTCTGCCTTGGCAGGAAGAAATTCTTCCCAAACCACATGAACGATGTTACTTGTCCCATTATAGGAGAGGGCCATTTTCGGGTTGCCTGAGAAATTACCTGTATTAGAGACCTGAAAGGTTTTAAAGCTGATGCCGCCGTTATCAGAACGGGCCAGAAAGATCTCGTTAATCCCAGCATCATTTCCTTCGGCCCAGACCACGTAGAGGGTATTCCCGATGGTCGCCGCAGAGGGAGAGGATGAAACACCTGGATTATTCGAAATGTTTGTCACGCCGGGGGGGAGAGTGGGCGGGTCTGTATTGCTCTCTCCCAGGCATCCCGTAAAGGAGAACAAAGAACACAGCAAAAAGATAAGGGCTATTTTTGTCCCTTTTCTTCCTTGCCCCCTGCCTCTACTCATCCATCTGGGCTTTTTGCAGCGTGCCGCTGAAATCACGGTAAATCACCTTCCATTTGGTATAGAGGTCGAGCGCGCCGCCACGGCCGCCCGCCTCCCGTGGACCAAGTCCCGTCCGCTTTGTTCCCCCGAAAGGGAGCTGAATCTCCGCCCCTATCGTTGAGGCGTTAATATAGACGAGGCCGGTATCGAGATCCCTTTCGGCAATGGCAGTCGTATTGATATCCTGTGAGTAGATCGCGGCAGATAAGCCGAAAGAAACATCGTTGGCCACTTCAATCGCTTCTGTGAGATCGCTGACGCGAATGAGAGAGACGACAGGACCGAAGATCTCTTCCTGGGCAATCCGCATCTTCGGGCTCACATCGATAAACATGGTCGGCTCAATAAAGAGGCCCCTGGCGCAGTCCCCTTTTTCGTAAGCATGTCCGCCCAGAATCAGGGTCGCCCCTTCATCCTTCCCGACCTCGATATATTTCAGGATCTTCTGGTACTGAATCTCGCTAATCACCGGGCCAATTTCTATATCGGGATCAAGGCCGTTTCCGATTCGGAGTTGTGAGGCCCGAACGGTAAAGGTCTTTAAGAATTGGTCGAAGATCCCCTCCTGGATAATCAGCCGACTGGATGCGGTGCAGCGTTGCCCCGTTGTTCCGAATCCGCCCCAAAGGGCCCCTTCGATGGCAAGATCGAGGTTGGCGTCATCCATGACAATGATCGGATTTTTTCCGCCGGTCTCCATCATAAAATCTTTATGCGCGTTTCCACAGATGCCGGCCAGGCGCTCCCCGACCTCATTGGAGCCGGTGAAGGAGACACCATCGACCTCCGGATGCCGCACCAGCGGCTCTCCCGCGGTTTCTCCGAAACCATGCACCAGGTTAAGGACCCCCGGAGGGAGTCCGGCCTCATCAAATATTTCCACCAGGCGGGTCGCGGCAATCGGCGTCTCCTCCGCAGGCTTGAAGACAACAGTATTTCCGGCGATCAAGGCCGGCGTGATCTTCCACGAGGGAATGGCCGTCGGAAAATTCCAGGGGGTGATCAAGGCGAAGACTCCGATGGAGAGACGGACAGACTTGGCATCCTTGTATCGCAACTCGGAGGGAACGGTCTCTCCGGAAAGGCGCCTTCCCTCCCCGGCCATGTAATAGGTCATGTCTATCGCCTCCTGGACATCACCCATCGATTCCGACAGAATCTTTCCCATCTCACGGCAGACCAATTCGCCCAGGGCGTTCTTCCGCTTGACCAGTAATTCGGCGGCTCGGTAGAGAATTTCTCCCCGCTTGGGGGCAGGCATGTCGCGCCAGGCCGGAAACGCGGCCCGTGCCGCGGCAACCGCCTTATCAACATCCACCGCATCTGAATCCGGAATGAGACCCAACAGCTCACAGGTATCGGCCGGATTCCGACTCTCAAAGGTTTTTCCACGAACGGAATCGACCCACTTTCCCCCGATAAAATTCCGAATCTTCTCGGCCATGGCATTCCCTCCGAATCAACTGTTTATCCCAAAATCCAATCACGATTCTTAGAATACTCTTAATTGTATCTCACCCGCGGGATAAAAAACAAGACAAGTAGGTTCAGTCCTTCTGCCCGGTTATTGGCCAACCGCCCTCACACGGAGGTTCCGTTGCCGGCCATATGCGATAAACTGATAATCGAGATTCATGACACTTACTGTTGGCCAGGGCTGCGGCCGTTACCGCAGCCCTGAAGAAATGGGTCCCGCGAAGCCAAAGATGGGTGCCCTGATTGCGTTTTGACGATTGTTTGACTAGTATGGGGCCAGAAAAGAGGGGATATGGCGAAGATCAAGACAATTTTTTATTGCCAAGGCTGCGGGTATCAATCGCCGAAATGGCTCGGTCGGTGCCCGGACTGCGGGACATGGAATTCTCTCGTTGAGGAGCGCGTTGAACCGGTAAAGGCGGATCAGGCGGATCACCGCTGGATCTCTGTGGAACGGGCCGATGGCGGAGGAGATGCGCCGATACCGATTTCAGAGATCGATATTGCATCCGAACCGAGATCCAGGACCGGATCGCGGGAGTTCGACCGGGTCCTGGGGGGCGGCGTCGTCGCCGGATCGGTGATACTCATCGGCGGAGATCCGGGTATCGGAAAGTCGACACTGATCCTGCAATCTCTCAACCAGATCGGAAAGGGTCGCGGAAAAGTCCTATATGTTTCGGGCGAAGAATCTCCGATGCAGATCAAGCTTCGTGCCGAGCGTCTGGGGATTTCATCCGACTATCTTTATGTTCTGGCAGAAACCGCCCTGGAAGAGATTGTCAGTCAGGCAGAGGCCCTCGCGCCGGTTGCAATTGTCATCGACTCGATCCAGACGATCTATACCCGCCAGCTCAGTTCTGCCCCGGGAAGTGTGACACAGATTCGGGAAACCGCATCCCAACTGATGTTTTACGCGAAACGAGCCGGGGTCGCTGTTTTTATTATCGGACATGTCACCAAGGATGGGGCGATCGCAGGTCCTCGTGTCCTGGAACATATTGTGGATACGGTTCTTTATTTTGAAGGGGACAAAAGCCATTCCTATCGAGTCCTTCGTGCGGTGAAGAACCGCTTTGGCTCGGCTAATGAAATCGGCCTCTTTGAGATGAAGGGCTCCGGCCTGATCGAGGTCGAAAATCCATCCGGTCTCTTTTTGTCTGAGCGACCCAGAGATGCCTCGGGCTCAGTGGTTGTTGCCGCGCAGGAAGGGACGCGTCCCATGCTGGTCGAACTTCAGGCCCTGGTCAGCACATCATACTTGGGGACGGCGCGCCGGATGGCGCTCGGGGTCGATGCCAACCGGGTTTCTCTGTTGCTGGCTATCCTGGAGAAGCGGGCGGGACTTCAACTATCGGGCCAGGACATCTTTGTCAACGTGGTCAGCGGGATTCAGATCAGTGAGCCGGCAATCGACCTTGGAATCCTCGCGGCGGTCTGCTCCAGCTTCCGGGAAAAGCCGATCGACGCGGAGACAGTCCTCTTTGGCGAGGTCGGCCTTGCGGGGGAGATTCGCGGCATCCAGCAGGCCCTCCCGCGTATCCGGGAGGCGGAAAAGCTAGGATTCAAGCGTTGCATTCTTCCCCGAAGGAATGAGGAGACCTTGCAAACGGAGGGAGAAGCCGATTATTCAGTCGAAACGGTCGGAGTCTCCCACATAGAAGAGGCCTTGGAGGTTCTATTTTCTACGGGAGCGTAGGAACAACCCGCCGGGTCACCGTGTCTCCAGAGATCCCTCAACGGCCCGCCTTTTTTCTTCTTCTGCCGGACAGAGCTTAAAGAGAGAACATTCCAGACAGTGGGGCTTCCGTGCGGTGCAGACATGCCGACCGTGGAGCAGGATCCGATGTGCCCCGGAGGTCCATTTTTTCTTGGGCAGGAGCCGTCCCAGATCAATCTCTATTTGGTCTGGAGAATTTGATTTTGTCAGTTCAAGCCGTTTTGCGACGCGGCGGACATGGGTATCGACGACCACGGCCGGCTTTCCAAAGACACTCCCCAACACAACATTTGCCGTCTTTCGTCCGACGCCCGGCAAGGTAAGCAAGGCGTCCATGCTGTTCGGGACCTGACCCTTAAATTGGTGAACAAGCGCCTTGGCGCACCCGACGATGTTCTTTGCTTTGTTCCTATAAAATCCGGTCGTCCGAATGAGGGTTTCCAGATCTTCAAGCCGGGCCTTCGAAAAATTGTCCGGCGTCGGATATCGTTGAAAGAGGGGGGGAGTAACCAGATTAACGCGTGCATCCGTGCATTGGGCGGAAAGGATCGTGGCCACCAAGAGTTGAAAGGGGCTCTTGTGGTGAAGCGCGGTCTCAGGGATGGGAATGGCTTTTTCGAGGCGCTTGATGATCACCAATGCACGACGACGGTTTTCCGGGACTTGTCCTTCCTGTTTCATTTCTTGGGAATCTCTGATTAAGTCTGGGGAAAATTTTCAGGAGATAAAATGTTTCGATTCAAGGCGCAAAACGCAGAGGATGGTTCTCGCGAAGCCATAGCCCGCTATCTAGAAGAACCACGCCCAAAAGGCGAGGATTCTTCTAGCCGAAACGAGAAAGATCTTTAATCGGGATTCGCTCGCTAACTCCGCACGCTTACTATGCGTGTTCAAGATTTGAAACGCAGAAGCGGGACATAAGTGCCCCGAAAAATCAAATCATGACTTATTCAGAGGTTTCTTTAGTAACTATTCAGGGAGCTTAAGACCTTCGGCTGGAGCCGGTATCATCTTGAAGAAGATTTTCATCTGCGTTGCCAGAAAATCCCGCGCAGTTTTGTCCCTCAGGTTCAGCTTATATTCATTGATAATCTTGATCGAGTTCTCATACCATTCCTTCCAGCAGACATCGCAAACCTTCGATTTCAGTTCTTCTCCGACCTTCCCGCCGTAAGGCTGCCCTTCAATTTCTGCCCGCGTCTGAAGACATCGCATGCACTTGACTTCGGCCATACCCTTCACCTCCATCCTTAGTAAAGCTACCCCTTCGCCTCGGCGAGGGGTCTCCCCAGGGTCGTAATATATACAATAATTTGATCGAGAGACAAGCCTAGAAGGGCATTGACTTCATCGTCGTAAAATCCGCCGATGCCGCTGACCCCCAATTGAAGCTGGATGGCCGCGAGATTCATCCGTTCTCCGATATGGCCAGCATCAAGGTGGAGGTACCGGTAGGCGCGGTCGCCATGCCGCTCCAGGGCCTTTCCGAGGTGAGCGACATGAATCACCAGGGCGGCCGCGTCTCTCGCTAGGGTTTGTCCCAGGCAAAAATGCCATGTCAGCTTACGGTAGTCTCCCGGACGGGTCATCCTGAACGCCCGCTCCAGAGGGGCATAATGGTAAATCCCTTCTGCGAACCCGACCACTTTCTGAATCACCAGGTAGGTCTCAAGAAGCGATGGATCAAAAAGAGGGGGCGGACGAAATTTTAGAGGAAGATAAGCGTACTCCAGAATGGAAGCCAATTCATCCTTTAAGAGGGCCTCTCCGGAAAAAACACGTGTTGATCGACGGAGAAGAATCGTATGTCCCACGCCCTCTTTCCATTCGATCGGCAGACTCGGCATGAGGGTGGACTCGTTTAACACCGCCCGCTTCTCCTCCAGGCCGACAGAAATATCCTCGACCGCAGGCTCCATTCTCAGGTCAAGACGTGCCGCTTCCGGAAGCTCGGCAGGCGACCTTTGCATGTTTTTCACAGGCAGAATAGATGAGGTATGATGAAGGCGATGAAAAAGCTCCGGCATCTTCTCTTCTTCCACCCGTTCATTCAGGGATTTTGCCGTTGGCGTCGACTTGATCTTATCAGGATCCAGGCTCTTTCCCTGGGGCAAGGCAATTACCATTAAAACCCCCTCCTTGGATTCGTCCAGGAAAAGGAGGTGGTTTAAAAAAGGGTCAATAAAACCACCGATCGGATAGGGGGAAAACCCCCCTTCGGGGGCGTAGGCGATTACGTTTCCAAGAACATGGCCGGTATCCAGAAGAATCCGCCGATAAGCCCGCTCACGATACCTCCAGACGCTTCTCTGGTAGACCGCTGTCATGATCATCAGGAGGTTTGACTGGCCAAGGGCTTCATGGCCAAGACAGTACTGCGTGATCTTATCCCAAAAATCCCCTTCCCATACGGGTACGAGAGAATGATCCTTTACCTGGAAGTTATAGATCCCGTCATTTATCTTTGGCATCTTCCGGATCGCAAGATAAATCTCGGTTGGATAAAGGCCTCCGGCCGTCGGCGCTGCGCGCAGAACCACTGATTGTCCATGGGGATATTTCAGAATTCCGGTCACGCCATTTGTAAAGTAAAGGAGCCGGGATATCGGTCCCAAGCCAGAGGCATACGCTTCTTCTCCCACCGGAGCCATCGCCTCTCCCGTGAAAGGATTGTTCTTGAAAGGGAGATAAGACATCAGGTCGATTTTCTTGTCACTGTGATAGGATTTGAAAGGGGAAGGCGTGCTTGCCCAGTCGAGAGGCCTTTGATGCTTTTCCATCTCCGCCTCATTGTATTTTGTTTCCTGATGATAGATTTCTGAAATCGGTTTCTTTCTCATCTCCAATCAGCCCTTCCGCCTGTGTCTGAGATATTTTTATTTAGATGTAATGGAGCTTAATAAATAAGCGATGGCATGTCAATCGAAGCGGAATAACCGGGGCGCCCAAGAGGACGGAAGAAGATAATACCATAGGGGATTTTAAGAAAAGACCTTGGAAGAAGACGAACCAGTCCGCGATCCGAGGAAAGAACCTGAAGAGCGCACAGGGATGCTACAGGGTTAGCTTCCCTTCTTGTGATGCGATAATGTCTGATACGCGAAGTCTTCTCCGAATTTCTTCCATGGCAGAAGCAAAATCGCTGAAAACAGCCTTATTGATCCAAAGATCTGATGGACCCTTCGGGTCTGCATTCGCGTCGGCCACAATGTAGCCTCCCTCTGCTTTTTCCAGGAGGATCTTCTCTGTCATAGCAACACCTTCCCTTGGGAGACTCTCTTTACAGAAAGTCTTTCATTCCACGTTGAACACTTATTAGCGAGCGTAATCCTCGCCGCTCTGCGGCGGGCTTTCTCAATGATAAGCACATCTGACATAATGCCTTATTATATCATGGGCGTTTTAAGTGGCAGGATCCATCCACCTGTCACTCTTTTGGTCCCCCTCACCATTATCATATGAATGAAAGTGCCGTCAAGTCCGATAATTGACAAGATTGGACTTAACCCGCTATAATTCTCGTTTATATCTTGAGTCCAAAGGTATCGATATGATCCAAAGTATGACTGGGTATGGAAGAGTGGAAGGACATGTTAAGGATCGTTCTTTTGTTCTCGCGCTTCGATCAGTCAACCATCGATACTGCGATGTTGTTGTTCGGCTTCCGAAACAGTTGATGCTCCTTGAAGACACGCTTAAGAAGAGGCTCCAGGGCGCATTTTCGAGGGGACACATTGAACTTTCCGTCAATACCTTCGGGTCACCGGAGCCTGAGAAACGCTTAACGCTTGATCTTGAATCGGCCGAGACCTATTATCGCATTTTAAAAAAGATGAAGCAGAAGCTTCATCTTCCCGGCGAAATAGACATCAGTCTGCTGAGCCGCTTTAAGGAAATCGTTGCCGTTGTTGAGCCCCGTGAAGAAATTGAACCCCTGGTTCAGGCCCTTGAAAAAGCCTTGGACCGTGCCATTATATCACTTGGAAAGATGCGCCGGGCAGAAGGGAAAGCCCTTGCAAAAGAATTTTCAGGGCGCCTTCAGACCTGTTCCAGCATACTCTCTCAGATCGAAAGTTGTGAAAAGCGCGTGGTCTCTGCATATCACCAGCGCTTGAAAAAACGTGCTTCGGAACTTTCTCAGGGCCTTCAGGTCGATCCGGTCCGCCTGAGCCAGGAGGTTGCCCTCTTTGCCGAGCGTTGCGACATCAGTGAGGAAAGGTCTCGGTTGAAGACGCATCTCGTCGAATTCCGTAAGATGTTGCAGAAAAAAGAAGCCGTCGGCCGTGCGCTTGACTTTCTAATTCAGGAGATGAATCGTGAGGTGAATACTATCGGCTCAAAAGCAAACGATGCAAGCATTTCTCTCAACGTTGTTGCCTTGAAAGGGGAGTTGGAAAAAATGCGTGAGCAGGTTCAGAATATCGAGTAAGTCTTTATCAGACCGCTTTCCCGTCTTATTTTCCATGACGGTCTTGGTCTCAATCTCTTTCAGAAGATGAGGAGACTTGTAACATTTGGAACATATTAACAGAAAGGGCATCCTTTTTGTCGTCTCGGCCCCTTCCGGGGCGGGAAAGACAACCCTGTGCAGAGATGTTGCCAGAAAGGTCGCGAACCTTCAATACTCGATCTCCCATACCACCCGCCAGCCGAGGCCGGGGGAAATTAATGGGGTCGATTATTACTTCGTTGATGAGGCCGCCTTTCAGGAGAAGATTGACACGAATGATTTTATTGAATCGGCCAAGGTCCATGGGCATTTTTATGGAACGTCACGAGAATCATTAAGTCACCGGATTGACCAGGGGATTGATGTCATCCTTGACATCGATACTCAAGGGGCCATGATCCTCAAGAAACACTACAGTGAGGGGGTCTTTATCTATGTTCTGCCCCCATCCTTTGAAGTCCTGGAGCAACGATTGCTCGATAGAGGACTGGATTCCAACGAGGAGATCTCCAGGCGCCTTCAAAAGGCTCGGGAAGAGATTTGGAATTATCGGCAGTACTACTATCTGGTGGTTAATGTGGAGTATAGCGAAGCGCTAAAAAAACTGGAATCGGTTATTATTGCAGAGCGGATTAAGATGAAACAGATGGATCTCGCATGGATCGAGGAGACTTTTATCAAGCATCTAAGCATAAAACAGGATCAGGGCGGAGGCGACTAACGGCACACCCCTCTTTGGCTTCGCGAGACCCATTCCTCCATAGCGGCGTTGTTGTGGTGCTCGAATCCTCACGTAAAAAGACTACGCTCCGGTTCTGCGCTCCTCACGCCTTGACCTGAAGCAAAATAGTGGCATGCAAATTAGTTGCAAAATTCATAAATAAAAACAAAAAAGGAGTACCATGGAAATCGTTTCACTTCCGATTGATATTGATAAGAAAACAATAGGTTCGAGGTTCCGCCTCGTCATCATTGCTGCACAGCGGGCCAGACAACTCATGGAGGGGGACAGGCCGACCCTTCAGGAAATTCAGTATGTCAAGGAGACCTCCACCGCGGTTGAGGAGGTTGTGAGTGGGGGGCTGGAGATCCTTTACGGAGAAGAGGCGCAGGAGGCGCAGCGCGAAGCCAATCGGCTTCGTGAAGAGAAGCGCGCCCGTGCGATCCTGGATGAACGGGAAGAGGCCTTATCAGGCGAATTAAGAAAGAACCTGAATATCCAACTTGCTGAAGCGCCGCCCACGGCAAGCTGAACGGTTACAATGAGTGAAGGAATCGCAGATCTCCCCTCCACAGGCCGGGCACATCACAAGAGGCGCAATTGCTGAAGGGAAAGAAGATCCTCCTCGGGATCACAGGGAGTATCGCTGCCTACAAGGCCATCCATATTCTGAGACGATTGCGCGCGGCCGACGCGGAGGTGAGCGTTGTGCTGACTTCGTCGGCCCACCGGTTTGTCTCTCCGCTGACCCTGCAAGTCCTGTCCAACGGCCCGATCTATACCGATCTGTTTGACCCCCGCAGCGAAGTCATCCATCTGACGCTGGCCCAGGAAGCCGATCTCATCCTGATCGCCCCTGCCACGGCCAACTTTATCGCGAAAATGGCCACCGGATTAGCCGATGATCTCTTATCAAACCTCCTCCTCGCAAATACCGCGCCAATACTTCTTGCCCCCGCAATGGATCTGGGAATGTGGGAACATCCGGCTGTCCAGGAAAATGTCATGCGCTTACGGCTTAGGGGCGTCCACATTCTTGAACCTGAAGTGGGGCCGCTTGCATCGGGAAAAGAAGGAAAAGGCAGACTCGCCGATGAAGGGCTGATCGTGGCGGGGGTAATAGATATTCTCTCCGGAAACAAGGAGCCGGAAGGCTGGGATATCAGCCTGAAGGATGAGGTCATCCTGGTCACGGCAGGCCCGACCCGGGAGCCGATTGATCCGGTTCGGTTTATCTCCAATCGTTCTTCCGGAAGAATGGGATATGCTCTGGCGGATGCCGCACATCGCTGTGGAGGACGAGTCATCCTGATCAGCGGCCCGACAGCGCTTTCCCCGCCTCCAGGGGTAGAATATTTTTCGGTGGAGACGGCGGCAGAGATGAAAAAAGCGGTTGACTATTATTTTGACCAGGCCACCGTCGTCATCATGGCGGCCGCTGTGAGTGATTATACCCCCAAGAATATCTCGGCAAAAAAAATAAAAAAAACCGAGACGCCAATATCGATCCCGCTACAAAAGACCGAAGATATTTTAAAGAGACTCTCCTCCAAAAAAAAAGAGCAGATTCTTATTGGATTTGCCGCCGAAACCGAAGACCTGATTCAAAACGCGCAGCTTAAACTCAAGAACAAAGGGCTTGACCTGATTGTCGCAAACGATGTCACCCAGAAGGGCGCGGGGTTTGATGTAGAGACAAATATCGTTCAATTAATCGACCGGGATGGCCAAATCACAGCCCTGTCCAAAATGCTTAAGACCGAGCTGGCCCGCTATATTTTGCGAGAGATTAGAACGATAAGGGAAGGACAAAAGTAAATGTTCTGGTTACCACCGTTTTTCTTCCAGCAGAGGGGCGAAGAGCGCAACCCCGCAAGGGAACCTCTGATTAAGTCTGGGTTGGTGCGCATAAGAACAGTAAACTCGCTTTGCTCGACTCCGCTGGCGGGGCTTATCCGAAGTAAAGCTCCACTTGTATTGAAGAAACCCTCCAGCAAGCTGGAGGGTTTCTTCAATTTTTTGGGAGATAAAATGTTTCGATTCAAGGTGCAAATCGTAGAGGATGGTTCTCGCGAAGCCATAGCCTGCTACTTTCAAGATTTTCAACCCAGAAGCGTTACATAAGTGCCCTGAAAAAATAACTCATGACTTATTCAGATGTTCCTAAGGTATTCAGAGGGCGCTGAGTTCTCTTTGCAGCCTCGTCGCGAGTGCTGCGGCTTCCCCTTCCTTAGAGATTCCCTCCTCAATCATTTCCTTGAGGTATCGGTTTGTTCCCACCTTCTGAACAAGATTCTCGAGAAAAGGGGCCGGGTCCCCCGTTGCGATCTCCGTCAGAGACTGAATCAGATCGGGGTCAAGCGCGATAGAATATTCGCAGACAACCAGATAGGCCGGATAAACCGGACCCGACAGCTTTTCAAAGCGGATATAGCTCACCCTGTTTCTCCTTATATATCGTCTTAAAGTAAGTTTAAGAACCTCTGATTAAGTCTGGGTTGAGTTTTTCAGGAGATAAAATGTTTCGATTCAAGACGCAAATCACAGCGAATAGCCCGCTATTTGGAAGAACCATGCCCTAAAGGCGAGGATTCTTCAACCCGAAACGAAAAAGATCTTTATCTGTATTCGCTCGCTAACTCCGTACGCTAGTTATGCGTGTTCAAGATTTGCAACGCAGAAGCGGGACATTCTTGCCCTGAAAAAATAATTCATGACTTATTCAGAGCTTCCTTTATCAACCTTGGCAAGTGAAACCTTGCCTAGAGTCCCCAAGATAAGATAAGTCAGGACCATTATCAAGTGCTATTTTGAATTATACGCGACTCCGGATCCATTCCATCGATCCCTGAATTTTATTTTAACTTCCTCCGCTTTAAGATATAATAAAGCCGATACGCTCCTAAAAAGCGTTTGGGTGAGCTTCCTCAACCAGGGTAGGACTTTCAAAGCACATGCGTGTCCAAGGTGGATTCGACAAAGAAGGCACGGTAGGCCTCCGGAAACAGAATCGTCTCCTCTGGATATTGGTCTTGCTCTTTCTTTCTTACGGCTGCACGAAACAAGTTCGTTCAACACCGACGACCGTCAAGAAAGATACCTCGTTGGAAGGACTCCTCAAGCTCTATCAAAACCGCATGAAAGCGGGGTTCGGCATCAAGGCGCTCATGAAGGTTAAGACACAGCGCCCACATCAGGGGGGACACAGCTTTCTGGCCAGTTGGCATTCTGAAAAGGACACGACCCTGGTTCGAGGGTTTAACCTCTTCGGGGGAACCCTTTTCGAGCTTCATCTGCAAAATTCGACCTTTTTTTTAAGGATACCGTCAGAGAATAGGCGGCTTGAGGCCCCTCTCGATGAACTCGACCAGATGGCTGGCAGAGAAATCCCCTTCGCATCACTTGAGCTCCTGGAATGGGTGAAGCGGGGCGGGGTTCCACATGTGGCGGAATCAGTCATCCCTGCCCTCGAAAAGGGAGACGATCTTTTTATCCTCTACCTGTTCACGGTCGAACAAGGCAGAGCCAGACTCCAGGAAAAGGTCTGGATTGAGCGCTCAGCGTTTTGGGCAAAGAAGGTTGAACTCTTCGACCGCACAGGTCTGCGACGCGGCGTCATCCTCCTGGATGATTACCGGCAGGTGGGAGGCCATCATTTTCCATTTTCTATCCGTGGAGAAACAGGAGGTGAAACGGTCTCTCTGAACTTCAGAGAGGTTTCCTGGGTACCGCCACCTCAGAATGAACCGAGCGAAAAGAATCAATAAAAGTAACTCTTCAGGTCTCCTGAATAAGGCTTCAGGACAAGACGCGAGGAGCGCAGAACCGCAAGGTATGGTTTATACGTGAGGATTGAAGCACCGCAGCAACGCTGCCATGGAGTCTTAGATGGGTGAGATAAGTCGTTACAAATGAAGATACTTGCGATTGAAACCAGTACCCTGGCAGGGGGTGCTGCCCTGATGAACGAAGCGGGCTTGATCAGTGTGTGCCATCTTGAGCCAGAGGCACGGCATTCCGAACAGCTCCTGACGGCCATTGACCGACTTCTGAAGGAGAGCAAGATCTTATTGTCTGATCTGGATGGCATCGCTGTTTCAATCGGCCCCGGTTCCTTCACCGGCTTACGCATTGGCCTCGCGACGGCAAAGGGTCTGGCCATGGGGACCGATATCCCAATGGTATTGGTGCCGACGATGGAAGTGATCGCCGCCGCTTTTCCCGAAGCCAAAGGTTTAACCGTACCTATTCTTGACGCGCGCCGGGAAGAGGTTTACTGGTCCTTATTCGATTATCGTCAGCAGAATCTCATCCGGCACAGGCCCGACCAGGTCACCACAGTCCGGAAGGCCTTGGAGGAGATCGACCGCTTTCTCCTTGAATCGGCAGATCCGGCAACCGATGAGATCCTCTTTGCCGGTGATGGGGCGGTGAAGTATCAAAAGTACATTGTCGAAACCATTGGCCCGCGTGCACGCTTTCCGTCTCAGGACCCTCTTTTCCCTTCAGCGAAACAGGTGGCGGAACGGGGACTGCTTCTGCTTGAGAAGGGGGAGGTGTGCTCGCATGAGCAGGCCGTCCCCCTCTATATGCGCGCCCCTCAGGCCGAGTTGAAATGGAAGGCCGGTCGCGGTAAAATAAGATCGAGTTAGATGGAAACCTCAAACACCTTAAAGGAATGCCGCCTAGGGCAAAGGCGTATGATGCTAAAAAAATCGATATCCGCCAATTTCGTCTTGAAACCTATGGATGAAAGCGATCTCGATCCTGTCATGAGGATTGAGGAGCTTTCTTTTCCCTGCCCCTGGAGTAAAGGGATGTTCCTCTCTGAGTTTAATAAGCATCCCTATTCCCGGTCTTATATCGCTGAAGAGAAATCCAGCGGAGAGCTCGTCGGCTATGTGCTTTTCAGCCTGGTATTTGAGGAGCTTCATATTTTGAATCTGGCCGTACACCCAGCATGCCGGAGGAATGGGATTGGAGAAAGCCTGGTCTCTTTTGTCCTGGGGATTGGCCGAGATCAACAAACGGCGAAAGTCCTTCTGGAAGTTCGGGCTTCGAATAATTCCGCCTTAGCCCTATATCAAAAATTCGGATTCAAAGAGATCGGCATTCGTCGCAACTATTATTTTAAGCCAAAAGAAAATGCCTTGCTTTTACAGTTTGATTTTGAGAAAACGGTATCAACGGAAGTCAGTCGATGGTCAGGATGAACTTATTGCCCTCGCCGTCTTTGATTTGTTTAGAGGGTCCTTACGTATCTCAAATAGGAGGGTTCGTAATGGTGGAAGAGACGCAGATGATTAATCAGTTACGTGAGACAAACAGGCTGTTTCGGAGTCTGGAAAAAAAGCACCATGCGCTGGAGGCGTCGCTGCATGATTTGAATCGTCACAAGACCTTGTCCGCACAGGAAGAGCTTCAACGGAAGAGGTATCAGAAGGAAAAGCTGGCCGCCAAAGACACCATGACTCAGATGCTTCGGAGGTATGAGGCTACGCGAAAGACAGATCTCTAAAGAAACCGCCGATGGCTGACGCGAGACCCATCCGCCTGTAATACTGCGTTATCGCCCGCAAAGGCTCCTCAACGTACAGACGTACGCCTCGATCGCCCTGATAGGCCTCTGGCCTTGTCTTGCAGGCAACTTGACCGTTTCTCCTCCTTCGGGGTGTTGAGTACTAGCGAGAAGAACTGGGAAAGAGACTATGTTTGGTATTGGAATTCCAGAATTGATTGTTATTTTGTTGATCGCCTTTGTTGTGATCGGCCCGGAGAAACTCCCGGACCTCGCACGGAGCCTGGGGAAGGGCTGGTATGAAATCCGGCGGGCGACGGAAGGGGTCCGGTCGGAGATCGTAAAGGAGGGGGAAAAGATTAACGATGAGTTGGAAGAGGCCTCTCAATCTCTAAGAGAAGCAGGGGAAGGAGGCGCATCCACTGGTGAAAAGACCGGCCAGCCCTAAGGATGCGGCAGAGATGCCCTTCACCGGCCACCTCCAGGAATTCCGTTCCCGTTTGATTGTATCGCTCTTCATCCTGATCCTCAGTGCAGGAGTTTCTTTTTATTTTTCAGGGACGCTTCTTGCGTGGCTCAAAAGACCGCTCGATACTGAACTGATCTTCCTCTCCCCGGCAGAGGCCTTCTGGTCGGACCTGAAGATCTCGCTCTTTGTCGGTTTTCTCTGTGCATTTCCAGTGATTCTCTATGAAATTTGGCGCTTTATTGCCCCGGGACTCCTGCCGCATGAACGGGGGGCTTTCCTTCCCTTTCTCGTTTTCGGGGTCGGGTTTTTTTCCCTCGGTCTGGCTTTTTCCTATTTCCTTGCCCTCCCGTTCGCCCTCAAGTTCTTGATCGATTATGGGAGGGAAAGCGGGTTGACGCCGCGAATCTCGGTTTCGATGTATATTGATTTTAATCTCAGGCTTCTTTTGGCCTCCGGGTTCATCTTTGAATTGCCCCTCGTGATGATCCTCCTGGCAAAGTTCGGTTTGCTCACACCCGACTTCCTTTCCAGGAACCGGAAGTATGCCGTGATCGGCGCGTTTGTGATCGCCGCAGTGATCACGCCGACGCCCGATATTTTCAACCAGTTGATGATGGCCGTTCCGCTTCTGTTTCTCTATGAAGTCGGCATCATTGCCGTCCGCCTCTTTGGCGGACGACTGAGACGTTCTGAGAAACAAGAATCGGAAGGGAATTAAGCGATGAGTGTACGCAAGCTTGCCATAATCTTCCTCTTACTAATCCTTGCAGCGGGAGCCTTCTTTTCATTGAACAAGCCGGAGCCCCTCTCTTTTCCCTTCGCGGTTCCTATCCAGCTGCAGCCCGGCTACCTTCCTCCAGAAAAAGGTGTCACCCTCTACCCAACGCAGGGCCCCTTTGGCATCGGCGTCATCCAGACCCTTGAAGTCGGTTCCGATGGAACCCTGTTTGTCGGCACCTACGGGGAGGGTCTCTTCCGAAGTCAAGATGGCGGCATACGCTGGAAACCGGCCAATCGTGGCCTAAAAGACAAGTTCATCGTCAATTTAACACGTCTGGAAGGAGGGAGACTTTTTGCGGGGACGATCCGGGCCGGGCTGTTCATCAGCCGGGACAACGGGGATCATTGGGTCTCTGCCAACGATGGCCTGCCGAACAGCGAGGTTCAGTCGATGCTCACCCTGCCGGGGGGGCGCCTCTTTGCCGGAACCGGTCGGGGCGTTTATGTCAGCCGGAATGAGGGGGGACATTGGGAAGCCTTTAATGAGGGATTGTCGAATGTTATGATTCGGGATCTTGTCGCCACGAAAGATGGAACCCTCTTTGCCGCCACACAGGGCCGAGGCCTTTTCAGACGGAAACCGGGTGAGGCAGAGTGGGTTCAAATGACTCGGGGTTTTCACTACCGGGGGGTAGAGGAAAGGATCGTCCGTGCCCTCGTCCTGGGCCGGGATGAGGCCCTCTTTGTCGGGACACTGGGTGCAGGAATCTTCAGAAGTCAGGATGGGGGCCAAACGTGGGAAACGGCAAATGCCGGCTTGAAGAATCTTTCGATCCGCTCTCTCTCGGTCGATGGGGCAGGCACCCTCTATGCCGGGACGGGCGAGGGGGTCTTCTATAGCAAGGATGAAGGTGCCTTCTGGACCTCTTTAGGCGAGGGCTTAAGCAATATTCATATCCACTCCTTCATTGCGCGTAAAGACGGCACGCTCTACGCGGGAACCAAGGAAGGACTCTTTCGCGGTCGAATTTCAGCGTCATGGGAGGACCTTCATCAAGGCTTGCTTATTTCCCCGATTCGGACCCTGGATTATGGCCCAGAAGGGATTGCGGTTGGAACCGAAGGAAAGGGAACCTATGTCAACCTCCGGGACATGTGGGCCTCCGACAACATCGGTCTGGTGAACCTTGTTGTCCGGGCCATGGCGCGAGGAAAGATCTTTCTGTACATTGTAACCAACGACGGCACCTACCAAAGACAGCTTGGACGGCATCGCTGGGAGCGTCTCAAACCGGATCTCCCGGCAGAAGCGCTTTCGATCGGGGTCGATGCGGCAGACCGGGTTTATGTCGGAACGGCGGCAGGACTTTTTCAATACGCTGAAGACGGCAGTGCCTGGGAGCGCATTGACTCGATCCCCGCCGAACCCGTCATCCGCATGTCTGATGGCAAGGCTGGGGTCCTTGCCGTAACCACCGGCGGAATATGGGTGTTTCCATCACAAGACAATACGGGGTGGATGCAGATCACGACGCCTCCCGAGATCTCGTTCAAATTCGCCGTCTGGGGGAAGGGAAGCCAAGTTCTCGCAGCGACCGATCACGATATCTGGGCTGGGGATATTGAAGGAAAATGGAAAGCGCTTGAAGGGACCCTCCCTGAGGGGACCCGCATTTTATCCCTGGCTCTGTCCCCGCGTAACCGGAACCTTCTCTATGCCGGATCAGACCGGGGCCTCTTCTGGAGTCCGGACAAGGGACAAAATTGGCACCTCGCACTGCTTTATCAAGGGGAGCCCTTTGAAAAACAGGTCAACGCGGTCTTACCCACAAAAACAAGCGGCCTCTGGCTGGCGACCGAAGAGGATGGCGTGATCATCGGGATCGACCGCGTAAAGAAAAGCGGCTGGCTCACGGGCCTTCTATCACTATTTCAGTAATCTTCTCATTCACGATCTGAAAACCCCGGACCTCGGGTTTCTCTTTTATCTCCAAAGAAATGATCAGATAAGTGACCTCTGGATAGAAGGCCAGCCGGACATCCGTGGCAGAGGGGGTGGCGGGGGAGTGGGGATGAGAATGATAGATCCCTGAAAGTTCGGTCCCGTTTTTCCGCATCGCCTTAAAGGCCTTAAGCTGTTCTTTCGGGTCCATCACATAACGAAAACGCCGGTCTTGAGGGACCTGCATGTCGGCAATCTTCGGATCATCCGCCGGCAGGTTTGCTATAGGGTATATCTCCTCAATCTTCCCCTCTTTTCCCGCCAGGAGCCCGCAACATTCAAAGGGTGCGTCTGATTGGGCATGGGAAATCATCTGATCCAAAATATTTTTTGGGATCTTCAGCACATGGGTCCTTATCTCTTCTTTCCAGGTTTGGATTTTTTGCTCCTTTTTTGCTTCCCTCCACGCCGCCCAGGAACTTTTTTCTTTAAAGCAGCAGGTTGTTTTCGCCTCTTTTCTTCGACGACGCTGAAGTCGATCTGAAGGTTCTCCAGATCGACCTTCTCTACACAGATCCGGACCGGGTCCCCCAGGCGAAATTGGCGGCGGCGCTTGGCCCCGATAAAGCAATGCCGACCCTCATCGTAGTGGTAATAATCGTCATGCAGCGCGCTGACATGAACCAGCCCTTCTACAAAAAAATCCTCCAACTCTACGAAGAAACCATAGGGGGCGACTCCGGAGATAAAACCGGGATAAAATTCTCCGACCTTATCTGCCATAAATTTCACCTTCTTTCTCTGAATCACATCCCGTTCTGCCTCGACGGCAATGCGCTCCCGGCGAGAGGTGTGTTGGGCGATCTCCACAAGTCGCACGTTCCAGGCTTCTTTTTCCACCGCCTGCATCGGAGCCTTCATGACCCGCTTTAATAAGCGATGGACAACCAGATCGGGATAGCGCCGGATGGGTGAGGTAAAATGGGCATAGACCTCAGAGGCAAGCCCGAAGTGGCCTTTATTTTCGGCCGAATATCGCGCCTGTTTCATCGTCCGAAGGAGGACCTGATGAATCAGGCGTTCCTCCGGTTTCCCCTTAACCTCTTCCAGGATCTCTGAGAGCTCTTTGGGCTGAATCCTTTCAAGCTTGCGGGGCGTATAACCGAAAACCTTGATCAACTCGTTAAAATCAGAAATCCGGTCGGGATCGGGCGTTTCATGAATCCGATACAAGAGCGGTATGTTCCGATCCGTCAAATAGCCGGCGACGGTTTCATTTGCGGCGAGCATGAACGCTTCGATGATCTGGTGCGCAACATTTCGCTCCTCACGGATAATATCAATCGTCTCCCCCGTTAGATTTAGAATGATCTCCGGCTCCGGGAGATCGAAATCGAGACTCCCGCGTGAAAGGCGGTTTTTTCGGAGCTGCATCGCAAGCGACAGCATCCCGTCGAATTGCGGCAGGAGCGCGGCATAGCGTAACCGGGTCTCGCGGTCGCGGTCCTCACATATCCTGGCAACGGCGGTATAGGTCATGCGTTCATCACTTCGAATCACACTTTCGTAGAGCCGCTCACCGACCTGATTCCCGGCCGCATCAAATTCCATCTCGGCGGTCAGGGTAAGGCGGTCCTCCTTCGGTTTCAGGCTGCAGATACCATTTGATATTTTTTCCGGGAACATAGGAACCACCGTATCCGGGAAGTAAACCGAGGTCCCTCTCTGATAGGCCTCCCGGTCCAGGGCAGTCTCCTGCGGGATGTAATGGGCGACATCTGCAATATGAACCCAGAGGCGATACCCGCCCTGAGTCGTCTTTTCAATTGAGATGGCGTCATCAAAGTCACGTGCCTTTTCTCCATCAATCGTCACCGTCGGGAGCGCGCGGAGATCGACCCGTCCCTCACACATCGCCGGGGTCACCCGGTCTTCTATATGGGCCGCCTCCCCCATGACCTCTTCTGGAAAATTCCGAGAAAGACCGCAGGAGGAGATGACAATCTCCGTATCGATACGTGGATCATCCGGTCTTCCAAGGATCTTGACGATCTTCCCCTCCGGGTTACGTCCGTCTTTCGGATAGACCAGAATTTGGGCCGATACGACATCCCCGTTCTTGGCCGACAAGGTATTTTCAGGCAAAACCAGGAGATTCTGGCGAACCCGTTTATCCGAGGCAAGAACAAAACAAACACGGCGTCCCACCTCAAACCGTCCGACGAGAATTTTATGTGCCCGTTCGAGAATCCGGATGATAGACCCTTCGCGCCGCCCACCGGACTTGAAGCCTTCAATTCGGGCGACAACCCGATCCCCATGCATCGCCCCATTCATGCGGCGCTCCGCGATGTAGACGTCTGTTTCCCCTTCCTCTTCTGGAAGGATAAAACCATAGCCGTCCCGATGTCCCTTCAGGCGCCCAGAAACCAAGTTCATCTTGTCCGGAAGACCGTAGCGGTTTCCCCGAACCTTGACGATCATCCCCTCCTGAATCAAGGTCTGGAGAAGATCTCTGACCTCCCTGCGGGCCTCCATTGGAAGATCGAGCTGCCGCATCAACTCCTTCAAAAGAAGCGGATGGTCCGATTTCTGATTCAATTGTTCAAGAATAGTTTCTTTGTTCAACCCTGTTCCTCTCTCAGACCCCCAACCCAATAAGTGGACTCTTTATCCCGCTGAGATCTTTTCTCAAAACATGTGTGTAAATTTCTGTCGTCGTGACGTCCTTGTGCCCTAATACCTCTTGAAGCACACGTATGTTCACTCCGGACTCCAGAAGATGCGTCGCGAAAGAATGCCTCAGGGTGTGGCAGGAGACCCGTTTAGTGATGTCGGCACGTTCACGCGCTGAAGAAACCGCCTTTTGCAGGGCCGACTCATGAATGTGGTGGCGACGTATCACGCCACTACGCGGATCTTTTGAACGGATTTTTGATGGGAAGACATATTGCCATCCCCAGGTCTTGGCTGCACTTGGAATTTTTCGCGCAAGGGCATCTGGAAGATTTACTTTTCCATATCCCATTTTGATATCTTCCTTGTGTAGGGTTTTTACCCGCTCAAGATGTACCTTCAATATACCGTGCAAGGGTTCGGGCAGGAGTGTCGAGCGGTCCTTGTTCCCTTTTCCGTCCCGGACAAGAATCTGTTTGTTGTCAAAATCAAGATCATGGACGCGTAATCGCAAGACCTCCATCAGGCGCATCCCGCTCCCGTAGAGGAGTTTCGCCATCAATTGATGGGTCCCCTCAAGGGCTTTTATCAGTCTGGCGGTCTCATCTCGGCTCAGAACAGTTGGAAGCCGTTTCGGCTTCGTTGTCCGTACCGGATCAAGCTTGTCATCCATCGAGATTTGCAAGACCTCTCGATACAGAAACAGGATGGCATGCATCGCCTGATTTTGTGTTGAACGCGCCACATGTCGATTGACGGCAAGGTGGGTTAAAAAGCGCTCAATTTCATATTTCCCCATCTCCTTCGGATGTCGGGTCCCATTAAATTTTATGAACTTCACGATCCAACTTACATAGCTCTTTTCGGTGCGAAGTGCATAATGATGATAGCGAAGCGTCTCCCGAACCTGGTTCATCAGCCTCCCCGGTTTCGGAACATATTTCTCTTTGACTTTTGCCCGCTTGTATGGCATACACAACTCTATCGGTCTAAGAAAGAAGTGAATAATTGTCTCTGTACGTTGTTCCGCATATAGTAACTTAATACACAGAACAATTTCCATATAATAATGTTATAGCGTTAATATGTGGAATAATAATCAGTATAAAAACAAGTTATACGCCCTTTGAGGAAGCGGAAGAGAGAAGGCTTGAAGTGAATAATTGGAACATCCCTGATTGGTTAGAAAGAGAGGTCAATGACCGAGACAGGAACTGCGTCTATTGTCGCATTGAATTTGGGTCATCGAAAGAGTCAAGAAAAGCTACAGCAACATGGGAACACATTGTTAATGACGCTAGAATAATCAATCGGGAAAACATCGCCAGATGCTGTTTCTCGTGCAATGCGAGCAAAGGCGCCAAGAAGCTTTCCGATTGGCTCGAATCCGACTATTGCAAGAAGCGTGGAATCACGAAGGACACAATCGCTGAAGTGGCAAGAAGGGCTCTTGTTTCTTAGTCGAATACTCTTGGCTCGGGTGAATAAAATAACTGTTATACATAGGATAAAATTATGGCAACGGCAACATTAAAAATATTTCTTGCATTTGGAGATCCAAAACGTTTGAGAACCGCAGAGCTTTCCAATTGGACGGGTAAAGCTGTAGCAGGTCCCAGAAGCGAGTTTGAGAAAGTTTTGAAGCGTGAAGAATCACTAAGCCCAGGTGTCTATTTCCTTACGGGCATAGATCCTGATACCAACAAAAGCGCAATTTACATTGGTGAAGCTGAAAGTATTGGAGATCGAATTAAAAGCCATTTATCAAAAGACTTCTGGAACAATGTCGCTTTTTTCATATCGAAAGATGAAAATCTTACCAAGGCGCATATTCGGTATATTGAGGGCCGATTAATTGAAATAGCAAAATCTGCTGATAGATCAGTTGTTATGAACAGCCAAGGTAGTGGCGCAAAACTTCCAGAATCAGATAGAGAGGACATGGAGATATTTCTTGAAAAAATGCAGCAGGTTCTGCCGGTGCTTGGAATTGAGGCATTTGTTCAAGCTGCATCGAAGGTTGAAAGTGAAGCGGAAAAAGAAATGCTCACATGCAAAATCAAAAACGTTGTTGCCTCTGGCTACCTGACGCCCAATGGGATTGTGGTCTTAGCAACGTCAGAAGCAGTACTCGAGGAGCGTGGCTCTGCCAAAAAATGGCCAAGTGTCATGGCTCAAAGGAACAAGCTAATCGAAGAAGGAGGGCTTGTTAAAGAAGGTGACAAACACGTTTTTGTTAAAGATACTGAATTCTCAAGCCCCAGTTCTGCAGCAGCAGTAATTCACGGCGGCAGCGCGAACGGCCTCATAGCATGGGTAAATGCGAATGGTAAATCTCTCAAAGACTTGCAAAACGTATAACAAGGCTAATTCAGCCGACGCAAAAAAGCCGCGCGGCTGATTAGCAGCGTTAGCCCTCAGAAGGAAACATATGGAAGAAGAAAAAACAGAATGCCTATTCTGCAATATTCCAAAGGAAAGAATTATTGCAGAAAATAAGTACGCTTATGCTATACCCGATGGATTTCCAGTAACTGAACGGCACTCACTAATTGTCCTAAAACGTCATGTCGGTGAATATTTTGGCCTGACAAACAATGAACTGATTGGTTGTGATTCATTGCTACGAGCCGTAAGAGAAGAAATCCTTGCAGCGGATGATTCTGTAGGTGGTTTTAATATCGGGATGAATTCTGGGGCAGTTGCAGGTCAGACCATCTTCCATAGTCACATACACCTAATACCAAGAAGAAAAGGAGATGTTGCTAACCCAAGGGGTGGAGTCAGGCATGTGATACCAGGAAAAGGAAATTATTGATTACATGCCCAGGCCATTCGTATCAAAAGAACCACAACTAGAGGATTATTGGAGAGGGATAATCCTTTTTGGTAGAAATGTGGCCAGTTATAAGTTTGCGTTGGCAAAATCACTATTGGAACTTCAACCAAAATCTGGAGAGCTTATAAAGCTAGGTGATCTTGCACCAATCTATTCCAGGCATCTGTCCGAACATATAAAGAATTCAGACAAACAAGGGACATCGAATAGTAGTAAGTTGCTTGATGGATGCAGGAAATATAATTCTGGCGAGATAATTCAAGATGAACTCACAGAAGTAACAATTCGTTATGGATTTAACAATGTCATTGATACTTTTCATGTAGTTGGTCAGGGTGAGGTACCAAAGCGCTTCTATATTGATGAGCGCAAAGAAAATAAAGGCATCCGTATTACTGATGAATTTACTAATCTTTTAAATCGTCAGCAATTTGTAAATTTACCTCAAGAGGTAGAAGCACGATGGAGGCTTGTAGAAACAGCATGGGAGTTAGGCGTATCCAGAAGCCTTGTTTCGATTGGCTATGATAAAAACTCTGAATCTCTATTTGCATTAGATAAACGGAAAAGAAGAAAGTCAGTTACCGGAAGTCGTGATGCATTGAATGGGTATCAAAAAGGAAAATGCTTCTATTGTTTTACAGATATTTATATTGACGTATCAAGCTCCTTATATCCCGATGTTGATCACTTCTTTCCGCATACTTTAAAGCAGCAGGGCTTCAGTGGCATAATTGATGGTATATGGAATCTTGTACTGTCTTGCCAGAAATGCAATCGAGGGGCGGGCGGTAAATTTGATCGTATCCCCACCATCCGACTTCTGGAGAGGCTTCATAGAAGAAACGAATTTCTTATTTCTAGCCATCACCCTTTGCGGGAAACGCTTATTCAACAAACAGGCGCATCGGAAATGCAGAGAAGTGAGTTTCTGAATGGCTTTCACTCTAAAGCGTGGGTAACACTAATTCATCAATGGGAGCCAGAAGAAAAAGATGCTCCATATTTTTAACAAGTCAAGGGCCAACAAGTCGCTCAACCAGACTCGGAATCTCTGCTCTAATTTTGGAAGCAGTCTTTTCCTCGCGGGTTAGCTCAAACGTTATGTGTCAAAAACAATGGCCGTATAACAAAGGAAATATATGAGTAAGAAAGAAAGTAAGAAGTGCCCTGATGATTTTCTCGATAAATTTATTTGTGGGGACACTGTTGACGTAATGAAAAAAATCCCCGATGGCAGTATTGATTTAGTTGTTACTTCGCCTCCATATAATCTGAAAAATTCTACTGGGAATGGAATGAAAGATGGCATTAATAAATGGGTACTCACATTACAATGATAATATGCCACATGATGAATATTCGAAATGGCAAAGAGATTGCTTGACAGAAATGTTACGAATAATACCTGAAAATGGAGCTATATTTTACAACCACAAATGGCGTGTGCAAGCAGGTTTACTGCAAGATCGAAATGATATTATTTCAGATTTTCCAGTAAGGCAGATTATCATTTGGAGAAGAAAAGGGGGTATTAATTTTAACCCCGGATATTTTCTTCCAACATATGAAGTAGTTTATTTGATAGCAAAACCGGAATTTAAACTTGCAAAAAAAGCCAATGCTTATGGCGACGTATGGGAATTTATGCAAGAAAGCAAAAATCAACATCCGGCTCCTTTCCCTGAGGCTTTGATTGATAGGATTATTTCATCAACTAATGCAGAAACTGTTTTAGATCCATTTATGGGGTCTGGGACAACTGCTTTAGTGGCAAGAAAACTTGGTAGGCAGTTTATTGGTATTGATATTTCTCCAGAATATTGTGAAATGGCACAAAAGCGCTTAAATGATCCAATGTCTGTATCAAAACCCAAAATAGCTAAACAATCAGTAAAACAAGCAACCTTGTTTGATTCTCGGGAATTAAAATGAAAACATATACTAAAGAAAGCCTCATTGAAGCATTGGAAACTATCCGTACCCAGGGCTGGATTCCAACAGGACGCAAAAATAATGATGGTGGGGTTGGCAATACTCTTGAAGATTTATTAGGTATAGAGGAAAACAATTTACCTTTACCAAATGCGGCAGAATGGGAATTGAAAGCTCAGAAAAAGAACACAACATCATTGGTTACACTCTTCCATATGGAGCCATCACCAAGAGCATTTAAGTTTATCCCCTCAATTTTGCTTCCAGTGTTTGGGTGGAAGCATAAAGAAGCTGGGGAAAAATATCCCGATACCGAAAAAAGTTTCAGACAAACTATCTGTACAAAGAGTTATAACTGAAAGTGGTGTATGGAGGGCTTGAAAAAAAGCGGCGTATCTGGTTGATTTGAAACTGCGAATGA